>WLKR01000040.1 GCA_009701115.1 Actinomycetota bacterium
GCCAAAACCGTAGGCAAAGGCCGTAGCAAGTGATGCGGTCAATGACAGGGTCACGAAGAATATTCGCGAATAGGTGGCCTGTTCAACACCAATGTCTCGAACCTGGGCGGCGCGCTGTTCGAAGTAGGTCACTTCCTTTGCGGGGCTACCGAACAGCTTGACAATCATGGCGCCGGCCACGTTAAAACGCTCGGTCATCACATTGTTCATCTGCGCGTTGAGATCCATTGAACGGCGGAACAGACCACCGAGACGACGTCCGACGAGCCGAGCGGGGACCAAGAAGAGCGGCAGCAACACGAGGGCGACGATTGTTATCTGCCAGCTCAAGAAGAACATGGCCGAAAGAATCAACAACACCATCACCACGTTGCCAATTGCGTTGGAGAAAAGTTCCGTAAAGGCCTGCTGGGCCCCAATCACGTCATTATTGAGACGTGTGATCAATGCCCCGGTCTGAGTACGCGAGAAGAATGCAATCGGCATCGATTGAATATGGCGATACACGCGCAGGCGGAGATCGTAGATGAGCCCTTCACCGAGCCAGGCTGAAATTCGCCGCTCCGCCAGCGAGACGATGGCCTCAAAAATAGCCAATAGTCCAGTCATGACCGCCAGAAAAATAATCAGTCCGCGGTTGTTGTTGTCGATACCGTGGTCCAAAATCCCCCGTAGCAGGAGTGGCGAAACCGATGAGATAGCGGCATCAAGCAGGACGGCACCAATGAAAATGGTGATCAGGCTGCGATACGGACGTGCAAACTCGAGAATCCGAGGGAGCGTGCCTTTCTTGACTCGGTGCGAAAGCACGTCTCGACTGCGTTGCATTGAGCGCATGTTGGCCCAGTGTCCCATACTCACAATCGAACTCCCCTGTCGAACTATGAGTGTAGGGATGCGAGCTTGACGTTCCGTGCCTCGTGGTAGTTCTCCAACAGAAGGTCTACGACTCGGTCGGGCCGGAACTTTTGAACTGCGAGGTGGGCCGCCGTACCCATCTGTACTCGAACGTCATCATCCGCAAGCGACTGCACGGCTCGTACTGCCTCGTTCAAGTCACCTGGTGTCACCAGTTTCCCCGCACCACCGATCAAAAGGTCAACGGGGCCTGGAACGGCATTGGCTACGACGCTCACTCCGTGACTCATCGCCTCCAGCATGACAACCGGTAATCCTTCAAATCGCGTCAGAGACAACATCACACCATGGGTGTCCAATATTTGTCCGAACTCGTCGGGTGCGTATCGTTCGATTACACCGACTCGATCGGCGACATCGCTCGCCACGGGGGCCGCCGCCACACCCAACCAGGTCACTTCGAGGTCGGGATTACTCCGCAGAAGTGCCTCCACGACGACGGCGTGATCGGCTGCCCCCTTGCGCCACTGTTGACCACCTACGACCAAAAGTCGGTAGGGCAACGGCACATTTGGGGCGACTTCGCAGAAGGCTCGACCAGCGACGGGTGCAGTGATGGCGACACTCGCAGCCCGTACGCCAAGAATTTCCGTCAAATAGGCCTTTTCGGTGAGATTAAGTACGAGCTTCAGATCGGCTACGCCAATACTCCGGCGAACTTCCGTCAAGCGCCAACCACCGTGATACAGGCGGTATCGCCACCGCAAACGCAGTTCACCACTACGGGCCGCGCGTCGGCGAGCAGCGACGGCCAGTGGTTCGAGACCGTGACTACGAGTCACAAAGACCGTTGGCGTCGCCGCGACCTCCTTCATCGTGATCAGCCAATAGTCCCCAGTTGAGGCGTCAACTATGTCGTACGCCTCGTCCTTGATGGCACGCCGGAGAAACTTGGCCACCTTCCACGGAAAGCGAATTTGACTCAAGGTCGAGTCGCCATTACCAACGAGCTCCATGCCAATGACGTCAACCATGTGCCCTCGATGACGAAGCGCCGCGGCCAATGTGAGCGTAGAGCCGGCCGCACCGGTACCTAGTTCGAGCTGATGGTGGACAATCAGGGCAATCTTGAGCGGTGGCGTCATGACCTAGATCAACGGTTCGTTGTCTTCTCGCATAAAGCGACGTTCGAGTCCGTGTAGTCCCCGTCGGCGCGCCAACTTGATCGCCACCATGCGAGCAAAGAATGGCAGTCGTGAGGCAATACCGAGCGCTGAAATAATGCGCTGCAGCAAGTTCAGAGGTTCCACCGTGAACATCGCCAGAGTGCGCTCGGAACCGATGTAGCGAACATTGGGCGAGAAGAAGAAGCGTCGAAGGATGGCCCGAGTCGTTCCCACCGCCGAAAAGGCATCGTGTACATACAGTTCAGCACCGCGCGAGAGGTGAGGCATCCAGCCATCAAAGTCCTTCAAAGTGCTCTCGAGGTCGTGCGCTCCATCAACCCAAAGAAATCCAACGGGCAGGCCAGCCCACTGAGAGGAAGCTTCCTCGGAGAGACCCTTAAAGAGATCCACCTTGCCATTCACGCCGGCCTTGGCAAGATTCTCTTGAAAGAGGGTCAAAGACTCGGGGCCGCCTCCCCAGCGAGGGTCATCGAAGGGATCCACTGCCGTGAGACGGTTTCCATCGGAAAGTCCCATGGCAATCAGCACAGCCGATTTACCTCGGTGACTCCCAATCTCGACCGCTACCGAACCAGAAGGGACACGGCCAGCTGCTTCGAAGAGAGCTCGCCCCTGACGCTCGAGGAGCCACCCATCCACTTCGTTGGCAATATTCCAAGCGTCTTCGAAGGTTGGTGGCATGGTGCCAATCTAGTTCTCCGGTTTGTCGCCATCTGAGATTGGGAAGACATCGTCATCCTCGCTTCCACCATCCCAGTTCTCGACGATTCGCACCCGTGAAGCGTCTCGGGCCTCCAGCATGTCGGCCACTCCCTCACCGGCATTACTAAACGTCTTAATAGTGGCCGTCTGCAACCCGGGGCTTGAGCCTTGCTCCAAGATTGTCAAAATGGCGTACGTCATCATTTTCATTAAGACAGGTATCTGGGCTAGAGAATCGATGGTGGAGTAGTAGTTCGGGCTGAAAGAATCAGGCTCGTTCCAACCAGCGGCCACCAGCTGGTTCTCCTGCTCACAGGTGATGGCCTGCACTTCGAGGTTCTCGTTGGAAATCACTTCGCCGATGAGGAGACCATTCTCGGCCCAGAACTGTACGTATCGGTAGTCCGGGAAATCAACTACGGCGAGCACCCGACTACCTTCACGCATCATGGCTCCAAGAAGTTCGGGGAGGTTCGCAAGTAACGACGTGAGTGACGTCTCGATGGGGTTGTCTGATCCGGTGAGGTGTATTGCCATGGGAACAGTGTGCGGGTCGCCTGTGACACAACCTTCTAGATTGTCGCTGTGACTCAAACCGATCAAGAGTGGTTCGAACTCTCCCGGCGCATCTCGCGCAGCGTCCAGACGACCGTGGGCTGGATATTTTGGGATCCCGGTGCAGTGACCCGCTTCGAAGCTCTCGGTCTTCCTGGACCTCTGGGCTACATCGCTTCTCGATCGGCACCTTTCGCGGGCGCGGGTTACGCCGCACTCGTGGCAGCTTTGGGTTCCATCAGCCCAATGGGTATTCGATTTGTCGTTGACTTCATGCCTCCGGAAGATTTCATGAAGTACTGGGATGCACGCAATGAAGCGATCCGCGAGGGCCTAGAAGCTCACGCCCCTCAGATCCTCGAAACACTGGCGCAACACGCACCGGCCCTCGAGGACGTCGTTGCCCAACTTCCTTTTGCGGGACGGCCATTCTCGGCCAGCCACCTCGACATCCCTTCTGGCGACGATCCAGTGATGCGAGGATGGCACGCCATCAACGTCATCCGCGAGTGGCGTGGCGACACCCATTGGGGCCTAATCGCTGAACACAATCTGAACGGTGCCGAGGCTTCCACACTTCACAATGCGTGGCTCCAGTACGACAACGAGTGGCTCTCGAGGTCACGAGGCATAAGCGACGAAGCAATCGAGCGGGCATTTGTTTCACTGGAGCGCAGAGGCCTTGCTGCTGACGGAGTTGTCAACGATCGAGGCCTCGCCTTACGACAGCAAATTGAAGATGAGACCGATCGTCGTTGCGTTCTGCCCTGGCAACTCCTCGGCTACCAACAGTCCGTCAACCTGGCCGAACTTCTTGAACCGCCATGCGAACTACTGCTCCGCCGAGTCGACATCACGGCCGGAGAGCGATACCAGCCGGGCTCGCGTATTCGCAAGTAGCGCTTACGACTTAGCGACGTTGCCGGCGAGAGTCCAACCCACGAGGGCATTGGCGTGACCGTGCCCCATGTCGTGGTTGGTCTTTAAGAATGCAACTATCTCCATGTGCTTGGCCTCGCCAACTGTCGCAATTATTGCCTGCCACTCACTAATGCTTTTCCCGTACTTCTTTTCAATGGAGGGAAAGTAGGACGACGGACCTTGCTTGGACCAGGGTGGTGAGAATTCGGCCATCACTCGCTCGCTTTCGTGGGGCGCTTCAACTATGTAAATACGGACCATATTTTACGCAGAGAGCGAATCGCGCTCAGAAGATGCGCAGGGAGTTAGCACAACAATCGGGACAATCAGTGGGCGCTGGGGGACTCGAACCCTCGGCCTCAGCCATGTGAAGGCTGCGCTCTAACCAGCTGAGCTAAGCGCCCTGAGGGTACCAGCCTACCCCTGTTCCTGGGTGATGGATTCTCGTTGACGAATCATTTTGTTTGGGGACCCAAGGGCTAGCCTGACATCGTGGCGGACAGCAAAGACAAAAAGACACCCGTAGTAATGACCGAAGGGGCCTCGCGTGAGGTGATCTTTGGACTTGATGCACTCGAGCGGCGTTGGTCATTTGGAATTGGTGGGATTGGCCTGCTGCTCTCAGCCCTTTTCGCGCTTGCGCCGATCAAGACGTACGTCGAACAAAAGCCCCAGAATGGCGCCTGCAGCACGGGCTACACCCTCGTTGAGAAGATGTGCCAAAAGAACGTTCTCCTCAATTTTGCAGCCGACCCACGCTTCTATCTCTTACTTGCTGGCTCCATCGCGATTATGTTCTTCACGTGGCGCAAGAGGCGTGTGGGCATCATTGTTGCGGCATTCATGATTGGGCTTTCACTTGGCAATTTCGGTCTCCCATTCCTCGCTCTCGGTGGCTGGCTCGCCATCCGTGCGTTCCGTCTCCAAAAATATGGTGACCCCACCTTCGTTGGCTCGAACCAACAGTCACGCCTGCGCGCCCAAGAGCGGGCCGCAAATAGGAAAAAGGGCATCGGCTACTCCCGAGGCAAAAAGAGCGACAGCGACCCTTCGGCCGCACCGGTCAGGCCAAAGCCCGCACCTTCAAAGCGCTACACCCCCAAGCAGACCGGTCGGCGTCGCTAACGTGACCGAGCTGGGACTTAATTTTCCCACCGCGTGGTCGCGTCGCCTGCCCGCCACGGCACTACGAGACTTAATTCTGACGGTGATCGCCACACCCCTCACTCGTCGCCTTACCACCATGGATATCCGAGGCCGGGAGAATCTCCCCCCGCCGGGTACTACAACTATCTACACGTCAAATCACACCAGCCACCTCGACACCATCATCGCCCTGGCGGCACTCAATCGCTCCCGACGCCGCCGTACGGTGGTGGCCGCAGCTTCGGACACCTTTTTTACGAAACTCTCCACCGCGCGCATCACGGTGCTCCTCGTAAACGCCATCCCCATCGAGCGACACAAAGTCAACCGACAAAGCGCCGCACAGGCAATCGAGATCTTGAAGCATGGGTGGGATCTACTTATCTACCCCGAAGGTGGCCGTACCCCCACCGGACAAATGTTGGAGTTCAAGGGTGGCGCCGCCTACCTGGCTGAACGCAGCAACGCCGTCGTGGTACCGACCTTCATGGTGGGCGCCGGGGAGTGGCTCTCGTCATATGCCAAAGCGCCGATGTATCTCGAAATGCCTCGACGGTGGCGCTCGCCAGTCACTGTCGCCTTCGGTACTCCCCTCTCGATTGAGGAGGGGGAAAATATCCGACGCTTCGGTCAGCGGATTCAAGACTCCGTTATCGAACTAGCTCGTCAAACAACGGGCGACCCCACATGGGGCAGCCACCTGAAGTCTCAGTAGTCGACAGCGTCGAAGTTAAAGTCACCGACTTCACGCACGCGCAAACGATGCAACTCATCGGCAACCGTGACAAGCGGCTCTAGTTCGCGCCCGAGTGCCAAACTCAGCAGTTCATCAGCCAGCCAGGGGTTCTGAGCCAAGACTGGGCCGTGGGCGTAGGTTCCAAAAATTGAGCCGTAGCGAACGCCGTCTAGGTATCGTGCGTCACCGGCGAATCGACCATTGCCGGCTCCGGATTCCACTACGCCGAGCGGAACTTCATCGCTCCCAAGCTCCGTCTCGCCACCGTGATTCTCAAAACCCACCATCCAGCGCGTGCCGACTCGTGTCAACAGATTGCCGACTCGACGCTTGGAGCCACGCGTGGTGACCGCCTCGACCAGACCGAGCCCCTCCACGTGCAGCCCACCTTCAACTTCATACGAGGAACCAATCAGCTGAAACCCGGCACAGACCGCAAGTAGTACGGCGCCGTCATTGACTCGCTTCGCCAGGGCCGCGTTCTTCGCGAGACCGTAGGTGGCCTGGCGCTGAGGTCCATCCTCTCCCCCGCCAAGCAGAAGGATCTTGGCGTCAGGAATTTCATCATCGAGTGACACTTGCAGAACTTCGACCTCGATTCCTCGACGCCGCGCTCGAGACGCAAGGACTAGGGCATTGCCGCCATCACCGTAGGTACCAAGAAGTTCGGGGTAGAGCACGGCAATCTTCAGCATGGTGAAGTCGATTCCAACCAAGCCGCAAAGGCCGTGTAGTTAGCAATGACATCGACCGGACCGGACCCAGAAACACGGCCGGCGATGTCTTCAACCGTTACCACTCGAGCCGTCACATCGTCGTACTCGAGGCGAGTCGCGAGATCGAGCGCTCGCTCGCCCGTGCACCACACTGTGCTGCCACGAAGACGGTCAAACGGCGCGTCGTAGAGCCACGAGGGATCGGTTCCATCGGCAATCAGATCGTTAATTGAGACCACGACATCGCTGCCCCCAGCCACTAGGCCAATCAGAGCCGAGACGCCGGCGGGATTTTTCGCCAACATGAGCCGGAATACCTGACCGTCGCGTTGGCGCAACGTAAAGCGCCCAGCTACTTCTCGAATGGTGCTCACCCGTTGTGCGGCAAGTTCGAGTGGCGTCCCCAGAAGAGAGGCAGCAACGACGGCTAGTGCCGCGTTCGAGCGATTGAATCCTCCGGGCAGAGCTACGTGTAGATCGACCGAGATATCAGATCCCCGCAACGTTTCGTCCAGCACATAGTCCGGAATCGGCTTGGCGAAACCGCACTCACAACGCCAGGCGCCATCGGGGTCTAAGGGCTCAGTGCACTGTGGGCAAGACTTCGCATCCAAGTTCCAGCTCGAACCAACATCGCACCAGACAACCTTGGAATCCATCTGCGCGATTGCGGCGTAGACGACGAGAGGGTCAGCGCAGTTCGCCACGATCGTGGCTGATGTGTTGTGCAGAGTGGTGCGCCACTTCTCAGCCAACACTCGAACTTCCGCGGCACGGTCCAACTGATCACGACTGAGATTAAGTAGCACGACCACTTCCGGTTGAGTCGCTTCAGCCACGGTGGCTAAGAATGCCTCATCGACCTCCAGTACGGTCAACGACTGCTGGTCGCTGGCCAAGGCGGCGACAATGCCGGCCGACATGTTGCTTCCCGTGGCGTTCGTGGTGGCACCGCCAAGCGCCGCCACCACCAGAGCAGTGGTGGTCGTCTTGCCGTTCGTTCCACTAACTAAAACAATGCGACGTCGGGCGCTCATACGTCGCACTAGCTGAGGGTCAATTCGAAGGGCCACGCGGCCGCCGGCCACGGTGCCTTGACCCATTCCCAGCGTGCGGCTGGCGCGATTAACAATCCGAAGTCCGGCGAGAGCCAGTGAACTTCGCAGTGGGAGACGGGAACTCATTGGTATCACGCTAACAAGCCCAGGAATTAGCAAAGGGACCGGTCTGGGGGGTAGACCGGTCCCATTGCTGAGATTTCGGAAGAGGGGGGTTCTCCCGAAGTACTGGGTACA
>WLKR01000041.1 GCA_009701115.1 Actinomycetota bacterium
GCTACCGCTCAACGTGTCATCGGGCTTGACGCCCTCGCCACAGACAGCTTCGACGAGTGCTTCGGCCATCACCAAGCCATTCACGACGGCATAGGTGACCTCGGGGTTCACCGCGACACCGACGTTGCTGAGCAACGTCCACGGTGTCGTCGTCCAGACCGCTAGGTGTGTCGCGCCAGGGAGATCGTGAGTGTCGGTGATTTCGAGCTGGACGTAGCAGCTCTCGTCGAATTCATCGGTGTAGACACCGGGCTGTCCGAGTTCGTGACTCGAAAGAGCCGTACCGCAACGCGGGCAGTAGGGCACGACCTTGAGGTCCTCGTAGAGCAGTTCTTTGTTGAAGAGTTGCTGCAGCTGCCACCAGACAGATTCGACGTAACTGGTGTGATAGGTCCAGTAGGCCGATTCCAGATCGACCCAGTAACCAATACGCTCGGTGAGCTTTTCAAACTCCCCGACGTAGGTATGAACGCTCTCGCGACAGAGGCGCGTGAACTCGGCAATACCGACTTCTTCTTCAATGGCCTTCTTGCCAGAGATCCCGAGGCGCTTTTCGACTTCGACCTCTACCGGCAACCCGTGGGTGTCCCAGCCGGCACGACGCTGGACAAAGTGGCCCTGCATTGTTTGGTATCGGCAGAAAAAGTCCTTATAGATACGGGCCCAGACGTGGTGCAATCCCGGCTTGCCGTTGGCCGTTGGGGGACCCTCGTAAAAGACCCAAGGGGCCGCCCCTTCGCGCTGCTGCATCGAGCGGGCGAAGACATCGTGCTCACGCCAACGGACGAGCTCGGCTTCTTCGAGCGCGACGAAATCGATCTCAGCACTGATTGGACGGAACACAAATCCCCTTTGTCTGCTCCTATCGTAGAAGACGACGGCGCTCTGGCCGTCTCCTCCTAGGGTGCCCTCGTGCAATTGACCATCGAGCGCGAAGCCCCCTCCTCCCCCGCTGTCCGTGCGCTGATCTACTGCGCCCTCGAGGAACTCGGTCGCCGTTACGGGAGTAACGCGGATGACCACAGCCTTTCTTTTGATGAACTCGAACTGCCCACCGGGGCCTTCTTCGTGGCACGGCTCGATTCCCACCTTGCCGGAGGCGTGGCTCTCCGAAAGATTGGTGAGCCCAGCGAGCGAGCCGCGGAAGTCAAGCGACTCTGGGTGCGACCCGACCTCCGCCAAGCAGGAGTGGCACAGCGATTGATGATTGCGCTGGAGGAGTTCGCCCCGACACTGGACGTGGCGTCGATTTACCTCGAGACTGGCGACAAGCAGCCCGAGGCCATCAAGTTCTATTCCCGCATTGGTTACGAACGCATCGCAGCCTTCCCCGATGGGGTCGACCACTACCCCGAAGGGCTCAAGTTCCTAAAGGTGTTGGCGAACTAGTTCGCAAATCGTTCGTCGAGCCACTCCGGGGTGAGCTCTTCCAGAGAGTTCAACACGAGGTCGGCAATTTGAAAGGCCGGCATGCGCAGTTCATCGGCCACCGGCACTGCCACGCACGTCATACGTCCGGCCTTCGCGGCCAGCACTCCCGCGGCCGAATCCTCAAACACGAGACAAGAGGTCGGCGCTGCGCCGAGCGCTTTCGCCGCGGTGAGAAAGACTCCGGGGTGGGGCTTACCGTAAGGCTCGATGTCGGCCGAGTGAATCGATTGAAAGAGATCCACGAGGTTGAAGTTCTCAAGACACCTCATGATGAGCGGCATCGGAGTCGAGCTCGCGACCGCAATCGGTCCCCGCTCCGAGGCCAACTCGATAGCTCGCAGGGCCCCCGACATCATCACGCCCTCGGACTCCACTAAATCTCCGACGGCCTGCAGAATCATCCCGACCACTTCGGGCCGCGAAGGTGATTCCCAAGGGTGTTGGGCAAACCAGTAGTCGACAACTTCAGAAACGAACATGCCCTTTGTAAGGCGCACTTCGCCGTGAGGAATCGGCACGCCGAGGTCACCAAGAATTTTGAGTTCGGCCTTGTGCCAGAGAATCTCTGAATCGAGCAGGAGCCCATCCATGTCAAACAGGGTGGCGGTCAGCATGGAACTACTTTCTCACAGCAACGAGGTGTGGCTAACGAATTGTTAGAGCGCGGCCTCAATAGCCGAGACCAGTGAGGCGTCTTCGGGGGCCACGAGTGGACCGAAACGTGTGATCGAACCGTCACGGCCAATCAAGAACTTCTCGAAGTTCCAGCGGATGTCACCGGTGTGCCCTTCGGCGTCAGTGGTTTCCGTCAAGATGCCGTAGAGCGGGTGACGACCTTCGCCGTTAACTTCGACCTTCTCGAGGAGCGGAAAGCTCACGCCGTAGGAAGTTGAGCAGAAAGTCTGAATCTCTTCGGCACTGCCGGGCTCTTGCTCACCAAACTGATTGCAGGGAACGCCGAGGACCGTGAAGCCCTGGTCGGCGTAGTGCTGCTGCATCTCTTCGAGGCCGGTGTACTGGGGAGTGAGGCCGCACTGAGAGGCGACGTTCACGACGAGAACAACCTTGCCGGAGTAGGCGTCAAGCTGGGCTGGTGTGCCGTCGAGGTTGTTGATGGTGGTATCGAAAATAGTCATGAGGGCACGATAGTGGCGAAGCCGACATGCCACGCCTTCGACGGATGTGCCCTAGTTTGACGGGGAACGCCTAGGAGGGTGCCTCATGCGAGCAGTGAAGATCAGCAACAACGAACTGGAGATTGTCTCGCAGGAAATACCCCAGCCCGGCCCCGATGATGTCGTAATCGAAGTACGGGCCGCTGGCTTGAACGCCGCCGACCTCTTGCAGCGACGCGGCTTCTACCCCGCTCCACCGGGATGGCCTAGCGACATTCCCGGCCTCGAGTGTGCCGGCGTGGTGCACGCCGTTGGCATCAACGTCACTTCTGTTTCCGTGGGTGATCGGGTGGCGGCCATTGTCGGTGGGGGCGGACAGGCCACCCACTGTGTCGTGCCGGCCGAACACCTCATCGCGGTCCCCTCGTCCATTACCGACACCGAAGCCGGTGGTTTCGCCGAAGCCTTCACGACCGCTTTTGATGCCCTTGTCCTGAACGCCCAGATCGCGTCTAACGAACGAGTACTCATCTCCGGCGCGGCCGGTGGCGTGGGTATCGCCGCTATCCAGATCGTGCGAGCATTCGGCGCAATCGCCGTTGCCGTCACTCGTGACGATCGTCACCACGATGCTCTCCGCGACCTCGGCGCCAGTGAGTGCCTCACCATTGACCAAGTGGGAACTATTGATGACGTCGACGTCATTCTCGAACTTGTTGGAGCGGCCCACCTGGCAGTTGCCCAGACCAAGTTGCGCCCCTTTGGGCGTGTCGTGGTCATTGGAGTTGGCAGCGGTGGACGCGTTGAAGTGGATCTTCTCGGGCTCATGTCGCGCCGGGCATCGGTGACCGGATCCACGTTGCGAGCTCGGTCACGCGAAGAAAAGGCCTCTATCGCCCGCGAGGTGAACGAGCAATTGGTGCCCCTGTGGGCTAGCGGCGCACTGCGCGTGGTCGTCAGCGAAGCGCTGCCACTCGAGCAAGCAAGTGCGGCCTACGACCTCTTTGCGCAACCCGGCAAACTAGGAAAGATTGTGTTGGTCAACGAGGCCTAACTCCACCGGTAGGTTGCAGCCGTGGCCAGCGCCTACCCAACTCCTCATCCTTCGCGCCTAAACCCCTCGCGCTTGGACTACGCCACCATCATGGCGGCCCACGATGCGGCGATCACGGCCAACGAAGCCACCTACCGAGACCCCGCCACGGGGCTGCTCGTCCTCACGGTGCGCACCCACATGGACCGTGGCACATGCTGTGAGAGTGGCTGTCGCCACTGCCCGTTTCTCTGCGACTAGTGGGCACCACTAGGAACTTCGGCGTGGCCGAGTTCGTGGCGTTCAATGTTGCAGAGCAGATAGAAGGCCACGGCTGCGGCCAGAACGAAGATTGACCCCATACGGAACGCCATGTCGAAACCATGGACCGTGGCGGCCGCTTGTAGTTGTGACGTCAACTGGGTCATCGGCTTTGCCATCGCCACAGCGAGGAAATTGCCCGTCGCCGTGACGGCAACTGTGTTCTGAATGGCAGTACCGAACGAACCGCCGATTTGCGACGATGTGTTCAAGAGGGCCGAGGCTGCACCGATGTCGTGGAAGGGCGTCGCGTGCAATGCCGTCGTGGACTGACTCACAAATACGCCACCTAGGCCGAGGCTCATCAACATCAGGCCAGGCAGGACGTGAGTCGCGTAGGAACTCGTCGCCGTGAGTGTCGATAGGTAGAGAAGGCCGAATGCCGCCATGATCAGGCCAATAGTCGCCAGCGGTCGAGGTCCAATCTTGGGTAACAACTTGCTGGCGGAACCGGCCGAAACAATGACGCAGAGCGAGAAGGGCAAGAAGCAGAGACCCGACTTCACGGCGGAGTAGCCGTGAATGTTCTGGAAGTAGAAGGTCATGAACAAGAACATTCCGAAGATTCCCATACCGGCGAGAATCGAGCTCAGGTAAGCACCGCCACGGATGCGATTGAAAAGGCGTAGCGGCAGGAGTGGATGTGGTACCCGAGTTTCGAGGAAGAAGAACAGACCAATGAGAGCTGCACCGCTCAGCATGAAGGTCAACGCGGAAGTGGAGGCCCAGCCCTTCGTGGAGGCTTCCGAAACGCCGTACACAATGGCCAACATTCCACCAGTAGCCGTGATCGCGCCAGGGACGTCGTAGCGAGTATCGCCCTTCGTAACGCGTGACTCACGAACGTTCTTACGGGTCAAGAAAATGGCGATGATGGCCATAGGAGTGTTCACCAAGAGACACCAGCGCCAGTTGGCGTACTGCGTCAGGAGTCCGCCCATGATGAGTCCAATGGCCGCACCGACACCGGAAAGGGCACCGTAGACCGCGAAGGCCTTGGCGCGCTCTTTGGCGTCAGTGAAGGTGACGGAGAGCAACGACAGTGCAGCTGGAGCCAAGAGTGCTCCGAACATACCTTGCAGACCACGGGCCGCAAAGAGTGCCTGCTGATTCCACGCGAGACCACCCAATAGCGAGGCGAAGGCAAAGCCACCGAGGCCAATCATGAAGGCCTTCTTGCGACCCATGAAGTCCGAGATGCGGCCACCGAGTAGTAGAAAGCCACCGAAGGTCAAGGTGTAAGCCGTAATCGCCCACTGGCGATTGGCATCACTGATGTGCAACGCGAGCTGAGCGTGGGGCAGGGCAATATTCACGATTGACGAATCCAACACCACCATGAGCTGGGCCAGGGCAATGGTGACCAGGGCAAACCAGCGGCGAGGGTCGGGCATTTGAATTGCGTTGTCAGTCATGAACATTCTCGATTCGAGAGAGGGGGGATACTGCCCACGCTAACCGTCAGTGAGTGTCGAGGATGCGACTACAGCAAAGTGCTGATATCAATCGACGGTAGACCGTGCGCATCGGCCACTGACCCGTAGGTGATCGCACCGTTCACCACATTGACGCCTTCACGTAATGCGGCGTCCCGACGAACGGCGTCACGCCATCCGTGTCGAGCCAAGTTCATGACGTAGGGCATGGTCGCATTAGAGAGGGCGTGGGTCGAGGTGTGCGGAACCCCACCAGGCATGTTGGCCACGCAGTAAAAGATGCAACCGTTGTGCTCAAAGACTGGATCCGAGTGCGTCGTGGGACGAGTCGCTTCGAAACAGCCGCCCTGGTCGACAGAGATGTCGACCAAAACCGAACCGGGGCGCATGCGACTAACGAGATCGTTCGGCACCAGCTTCGGTGCCTTGGCACCAACGACGAGCACGGCCCCAATAACGATGTCGGCGAGGAGGCAGGCCTCTTCGATGGCGTGTGCCGAGGAGGCCACGGTTTCGACATCTCCACGGAAGTGGTGATCAACCTGACGGAGTCGTTCCAAGTTCTTGTCGAAGATGTGAACGTTGGCGTGCATGCCCACCGCCAACGTCGCTGCGGCCATGCCGGCCACACCGGCACCAAGGACGACCACATTGGCCGCCGCTACGCCGGGCACGCCAGCGATCAACATGCCCCGGCCGCCGCCAGCACGCATGAGGTGGTGCGCTCCCATAAAGGGGGCCATGCGACCGGCGACCTCACTCATTGGCGTCAAGAGTGGCAGGGAGTTGTCCGGCATGCGCACGGTCTCGTAGGCGATCGCCACGTTGCCCGCATCGACGAGAGCGTCAGTGCAGGAACGACTCGCGGCAAGGTGGAGATACGTGAAGAGCACTTGGTCTTTACGTGCTTTCAGGCGATGAAACTCCGGCTCGATGGGTTCCTTGACCTTTAGGACCAGATCGGCCTCGGCCCAGATGTCATCAGCATTGTCCAGGAGCTCGGCTCCCGTGGCGACGTAGTCGGCGTCACGGATTGAAGAGCCCAGACCCGCCCCGCGCTCAATGAGCACGCGGTGGCCTTCACCCACGAGTTCTCGCACGCCCGCGGGAGTCATCGCAACGCGGTACTCGTCAGTCTTTACTTCGCTCGGAACACCAATGATCATCGTTGATCAGTCCTCTACCTAAATACTGCACACCCGTTGCGTGAATTTCACCAACGAGTGGAACTGCTTAAAAATCGAGATTGTGCATCACGTGCTTGATACGGGTGTAGTCCTCGAAACCATAAACCGACAAGTCCTTGCCGTATCCCGAGTTCTTGAATCCACCGTGCGGCATTTCGGCCACGATTGGAATATGGGTGTTGATCCAAACACAGCCAAAGTCGAGGTCGCGAGCAAAGCGCATCGCCCGACCGTGGTCGCGCGTCCAGACTGAACTGGCGAGTCCGTAGTCCACGCCGTTGGCCCAGGCCAGTGCTTCGCTCTCATCACTGAACTGCTGCACGGTGATGACGGGTCCGAAAATTTCGCTCTGCACCATTTCATCCTGCTGAGTCAGATTCGCCACCACCGTTGGGGCGATGAAGTATCCAGCGTCACCGACCGTGGCACCACCGGCCGCAAAGGTCGCGTGGCTGGGCTTGCGAGAGAAGAAGCCCTTGACTCGCTCGAACTGATTGACGTTATTAACCGGCCCAAAGAGGGCGTCTTCGTTATCGGGGTTACCAATCACGGTGTTCTTGGTGGCTTCAACGAGCGCGTCGAGGAAGTCACCGTGCACCCTGGGGCCAACGAGGACGCGAGTAGCGGCCGTGCAGTCTTGACCGGCGTTGAAGAAGCCGGCCATGGCGATGCCTTCGGCCGCTGCCTCAATATCCACATCGTCAAAGACCACAACCGGGGCCTTGCCACCGAGCTCGAGGTGGACACGCTTCAGAGTCTTGGAGGCACTGGACGCCACTTCCATACCGGCCCGTACTGATCCTGTGACTGAGACCATGACGGGGATGGAGTGCTCCACCAGCGCGCGACCAGTATCCCGGTCACCACAGACGACGTTGAAGACTCCGGGAGGAAGGATCTCACCCATGATCTCGGCCATGAATAGTGTCGAGGCTGGCGTGGTGTCCGAGGGCTTTAAGACCATGGTGTTACCAGCGGCGAGGGCGGGAGCCCACTTCCATACCGCCATCATCATGGGGTAGTTCCACGGCGTCACGGCGCCACAGACACCGATCGGCTCACGGCGCACGTAGCTGGTGTGACCCTCCATGTACTCCGCGGCTCCGCGGCCTTCCAGTACACGAGCAGCACCGGCGAAGAAACGAATCTGGTCGACCATCGGCGGCACTTCTTCGCTCAGCGTGACGGCGATGACCTTTCCGCAGTTCTCCGATTCAATGGCAACGATTTCTTCGGCGCGTGCTTCAATGGCGTCAGCGATCTTTAGGAGATATCCCGAGCGCTCGCTCGGTGTGGTGCGACGCCAAGACTCAAAGGCGCGGGCTGCTGACTGCACGGCGGCATCGATATCGGCACCATTAGAGATCGGCATCTCGGCAAAGGGCTGACCCGTCACCGGGCTCAGCAGTTCGACGTACTTCCCCGATGTGGGTGCGACGTACTCGCCACCGATGTAGTTGGCCAATCGACGCATGCTGACTCCTCCGGGTTACTTTGGCGTAACGCTACCTCGCCCACTTTGCCATATAAATCAGGGGTGTTGCAACTCATTTACGAAGAATTTCGATGCAATTACCCCCATGAGCGACTA
>WLKR01000042.1 GCA_009701115.1 Actinomycetota bacterium
CGACACCAATTCCCCGTTTTCATAGGCGGCAAAGCCGTAGGAGATGGGTTCATCGACCTCGGTATCGAGCCCGGTGGACTCGATATCAAAGCCCACCATCAATGCGGGGAGCTCGTACCAGAGGTTCATGGTCTTCAGCATTGCACGATTATGTGACGTATTGCCATTGGGGTCTGCCACACGATTCGACAAAATTTCAGATATGGCGGTGATTTTCCGAGAAAGGAATCTATCCTTACTCCATGCTCTTAACCTCGCACCGATTCACCAAGACCTTCGGTGTCGCGGTTTCGACCACCATGCTGGCGACGGGACTGCTGGTCCCCGCGGCTTTTGCGGGACCGGCCCCAACGTCGTCCACCTCAACCACTTCAACAACTGTCCCCTTCAACAAGCTTCAGCTGGGTTCCTCGGGACCCGCAGTTTTGGCGCTTCAGTTGAAACTGGCTTCAACGGGTTACTGGATTGGCAATGCCAATGGACATTTCACCGATCTGACGCAGCAGGCAGTTTTCGCGTTACAAAAGGCCAACGGGTTGAACCGCGACGGCATTGTGAACCGCTGGACATCGGCCGCACTTGACCGCGCGGTGCTTCCAACCCCCAAGACCACTACTGGTCTCGTGATTGAGGTCTCGTTGTCCAAGCAGATTTTGATGATCGTCGAAAATCACAAGATCATAAAAATCTTCAATATCTCATCCGGCGGTGGCTACAGCTACGCCACGGGTCACGGGTACTCAACTCTGGCAGTTACACCAACGGGTACGTACCACGTCTACTACCAAGTCGACAAATGGGACATTGGGCCACTCGGTGGTCTGTATCGACCTAAGTACTTCTCGGGAGGTATCGCGGTGCACGGTTCGTACAGCGTGCCACCCCAGCCTGCCTCGCACGGCTGTGTTCGCATCAGCCTGGCAGCCATGGACTGGCTCTGGAAGAGTCCGTACATCCCCATGGGCACGCGCGTCGTCGTTTACCAATAACGAACGAAGTCCCGACCCGGACGATTCCAGATCGGGACTTCACTATTCGCTGTTACACCGACCATCGGACAGTGTTTCTGGAGGCGGCGCCCGGATTCGAACCGGGGTGGAGGGCTTTGCAGGCCCCTGCCTAACCACTCGGCCACGCCGCCAGAAGTAGTCAGCCTACTTGAGGCGGGGCCTCACTTCTTCACGAAGTAAGCAACGGCAAAGAAGACGACGGCTACCGCCACGATCAACTTGACCAAGAACCAAACGATGCTGGTTACCGCAGTTATGAGCGAGAAGACAACAAGAACGCCGATGATTCCAGCAACTACGAGAAGGAATGATTTCACGACTGTGAATTTAGCCCATTGTCTCGCCAATGCAACGGCAGGGGCTGATACGTTGCCTTCGTGTCCAGTGAATCACTCAAGGAACGTCGAGCCCGCCTCATTGACGACGCCACGCTCGATGGTGTCCGATTCACCAAAGTCCTGGCTCACGAAACCGACGAGTGGCTCCGTTCCATTATCGAGAATGCCAAGGGGGCTAACCCCAAAAAGATGGCCCTCATCGCCACCGGAGGCTACGGACGAGCCCAACTGGCCCCTTCGAGCGACCTCGACCTGCTCTTAGTACACACGTCCGGCCGCTCGATTGCCAAAGTCGCCGATCAGCTCTGGTACCCGATCTGGGATCAGGGAGTCGGACTTGACCACTCGGTTCGCACTCCCAAGGAAGTGATGAACGTGGCCCACGGCGACCTGCGAGTAGCTCTGGGTCTACTCGATGGCCGACTCATTTGGGGCTCAGAGTCACTAGCCCGTGAAGTACTCGACGGTGTCCGTCAGTCCTGGCACGAACATTGGGGCCATGAATGGCTTCCCGTGCTGGAAGAACAAGTCACGGCTCGTCATGCCACCCATGGTGACCTGGCCGACCTTCTGGAGCCGGACCTCAAAGAGGCACACGGTGGTCTGCGTGACCTCAACATCTTGCGCGCTGTCGCCATCGCCTTTCCTGATCTCGATCGCTTCGTCGACGCCGAAGACTTAACGGCCGCCGAATCCGTCCTGCTAACAACCCGCGTTGCGATGCACCGCTACGCCAAGCGGGACCAGAACCGCCTCCTGCTCCAAGACCAAGATGAGATCGCCCGACGCGTGGAAGCAGCCGATGCCGACGTCTTGATGCGCTCAATCAGCGAGGCCGGCCGGACTATCGCTCGCGCCAGCGACACCGTGTGGCGCCGGCGTGCCGTTTGGCAGAGTGGTCGTGCGGGCGCTGTGCCGGTCACTGTGCGCGTAGAGTCGGGCATCAAACTTGTCGACGGCGAGACCTGCATTGCCACCGACATCTTGATCAGCGAAGACCCTTCGCTCCCCCTGCGCCTAGCCGCGGTGGCCGCGGAACACGACGCCCCGATTGCCCTCGACAGTCTCCAGCAACTCGCCCTCGCCTGGCCCGAGATTCCAACCCCTTGGTCAGCAGAGGTACGAGCGGCCTTTGTGCGCCTCCTCGGCAGTGGTCGGGGACTTATTCCCGCCGTGGAAGCTCTCGAGGTCTTTCACCTCTTCACTCGGTATCTGCCGGAGTGGTCCTACGTTCGCTCGTATCACCAACGAAACGCCTACCACCGCTTCACGGCCGATCGGCACCTGCTCGAAGCAGTCTGTTTTGGTCAACAACTAGTGAGCGATACCAGTCGCCCCGACCTGCTCCTCTTGGGATGTCTCTTCCACGACATCGGCAAGGGTCACCCCGGGGATCACACTGAGGTCGGCATTGAACTCGTACGCGTTATCACCAAGCGCATGGGCGTGAGCGACGAAGATGCCCACGTCTTGGTGCAGCTCGTTCGCCACCATTTGCTCTTGGCTGATGCCGCCACTCGACGGGACCTGGACGACCCGGCCACCATTCGCCACGTGGCTGCCGCCGTGGGCGATGAAGTAACACTCGAACTCCTGGCCGGACTTTCCCAGGCCGACGGCCTGGCCACGGGCTCGAGTGCCTGGGGTCCCTGGAAGGCCCAACTCGTCGCCGACCTAGTGGGTCGGACCAAGCTGACACTCCGCGGACATGATGTCGTTGTGGCCCCGGCCGACCACAGCGAACTTCTGAGTGCCGCTCGGCAGGAGGGCGTGGTCGTTCGACTCGACGGTGACTGGATTGCTGTGGCCGCGCCGGACCAGCCCCGCCTGTTGGCCACTATTACTGCGGTCCTCACTTTGGCAGGTCTCAACATTCGCTCGGCCGACCTCTACGCGGAAGATGGCATCGTGCTCGACCGATTCTTCTGTGTCCCGGGACCGCGTGGATGGCCCGAACCGTGGTACTTAACTCAGGAAATCCAGGCAGGCCTAAGTGGCGAACGAGACTTCGACGCCCTGATTAAGTCCCGGTCTGACTCGTACCAACAAAAGCGCGCCTCGGCTGGCGATATCGCAACGTCCGTCGCCGTGGTGCCCGCGGCCTCCGATCGAGCCACCGTCTTGGAGCTCCGAACACGCGACGCCATCGGGCTGCTCTCACGGGTGGCCCAGGTATTTGCCAGCGCCGGCATCGACGTGCGAGCGGCGCGACTGAGCACCGTGGGTGACGTGGCGATTGACACCTTCTATGTGACGATCGAGCAACGTAATCTCAGCGAAGAGCAAGCCGACGAAATTGCGAACCGTCTTTCGGATTCACTCTCCTAGTTTGAGAGTCACACTGCCGGCGGCATGAAGGAAAAACTCGCGATTTAGCAGTACGGTGGAGTCGCCATCTAGCCACGGAGAATCCCATGCAAGCCCTATCTACGCTTCGTAAATACAATCTCGCCGCCGGAGCACTGCACGCCGTCTCGGCGCTCGCCATCATTCTTTTGGCCAATGATTTTGCTCTTCCGGTGACGGCCCGTTACATGGCCGGCCCTCCAGGAAGCACCGAGCCCCGCCAAGTCGAAAACCTCTTTGACATCAAGATGGCCTGGCTGATTGGAGCGTTCTTCCTCCTGTCCGCGATTGCACACTTCACGGTGGCTACCGTCCGCCGAGCACGCTACGAAGCCAACCTCAGCAAGAGCCGCAATCCCTATCGCTGGGTGGAGTACTCGGTCTCCTCGTCCCTCATGATTGTGGCTATCGCTCAACTAACCGGTATTGAAGATCCCGCCGCCCTCATTGCTCTCGCCGGCGTGAACGCTTCGATGATTGGCTTCGGCTGGATCCAGGAGCGCTACGAAACACCGGGTGGCTCGCTTCTCCCCTTCTGGCTCGGTTGTGGTGCTGGCGTCATCCCTTGGCTCGCCATTGGCGTCTACCTCATCGGACCAGGTGCAGACCAGCACGCCCCCGGTTTTGTCTACGGCATCTACGTCTCGCTCTTTGTCTTCTTTAACTGCTTCGCCCTGGTCCAGTACCTGCAGTACAAGAAGATTGGCCGTTTCGCCGACTACCTGACCGGTGAAAAGACCTACCTCGTCTTGTCGCTCGTAGCTAAGTCACTGTTGGCATGGCAGATCTTCTCTTCGACGCTCGCAGCCGCCTCCGGTAACTAGTGACCGGAAATGAGCACCCGTAGTCGCGAGCCACGCTTGGCTCAGATTCTCCGCGAAACAGGGCGAACGCTAATCACTCTCGGAATCTTGGTACTTCTCTTTGCCGGCTACCAAAACTGGATCACCGACACCACTCAGCATCGCTCCCAAACGGCGCTGCAGCATGAAGTCACCAAAGTGATAACCGGCAAACCCGTAACCAGCGTGATTGGGCCCAACACACCGCTACCTACTTCCAAGGATCCTGGCGTGGGGCACTGGTTGGGCGTGATTTCGATACCCACCATTTCGCTCAGTCAGGTCATTGTCGACGGTACCGACAAGAGCCAACTACAACTCGGACCTGGTCACTACATCGGCACCGCCATGCCGGGCGAAGCCGGCAACGTCGCCATCGCTGGTCATCGCACCACGTGGGGGCGGCCCTTCCGCAACCTTGACAAACTGCACATGGGTGACCAGATTTTCATCACGACTCCCCGTGCCGCAATCATGTATCGAGTCATCTGGATAAAGGTCGTCAGCCCCAGCGACACGAGCGTGGTGGCCCCGACGAAGACACCTTCACTCACGCTCACCACGTGCAACCCGCCGTACTCGGCCGCTAGCCGTCTCGTGGTGCGGGCCGAATTGGGCGCCGTCGGCAAGATTCATACCGATACGCCGACCTGGACTGTGACCGAGAAGCAGTCGTCTCCGCTCCTGAAGAACCAGGAGCATTACCCCAAGTGGCCCGTGCTCCTCTACGGACTCCTACTGGCACTCATCCTCCTCGTGGGCGAACTGCGTCGTCGTCGCACCTCACGCCCCGTGGTGGTAACCGTTGCGACTTTGGTCCTAGCGCTACCAGTCACCCTCCTCTGGTTCAACGCCATCGCCCACGTTCTGCCGGCCGGTATTTAGCCGTGGCCTTCGATCTCTTCGATGGGGGCGCACCCTTTGATGAAGAGGAGTTGGCCAATCGATATCGCCACATCTTGTCGCCCGAAGATCGCGACCGACTCCCCGCCTACGCCGCACTTTGTGACGCCTTGGCCGAGTCCCATACAGCTCTCGCACTGCTCGGGGCGGTCCACGGCCGCCAGCAGAACCCCACGCTCATCTTGGCGATTCTCCACTACATCGCCCTCACGGGTCACCCCGTTCTGGGTCCGCTCTATGGAGAACTGCACGAGGGTCGTCCCGTGGCCCCCGAGGCCTTCGCCCGCAGCGTCGTAGAAGTTCTCGAGACCGAACCGGAACTGCTTCGTCGTGAGCTGTGGCGCAGCACCCAGACCAATGAACCGAATCGCAGCGCCGTCTTGGCCGCCGCCGTTGGCGACGTGGCTCGGACTTTGGGACACGGTCAAATCACCCTTATCGACGTGGGCACATCGATGGGCTTCAATCTCTTTCCGGACCTCGTCTCGGTGGTACCCGAGGAGAGTGGCGATGACGCCGCCCTGGTAACGACGTGTCTCACCCCGAGCTTCGTCCGCTCACCCGTGCCACTGATTGGACGACGCGTGGGACTCGATCAGAATTTGCTGCTCCCGTCGAAGCCTGATGATGTGGCGTGGCTCACCGCCTGCCTCTGGCCCGAGGAATCACGACGGCTGCGCCGCTTCACTGCCCTCCTAGAGAAGATGAAGGACTGGCCCGAGCCCGTTCGGGTAGCCGGCAATGCGGTAGACCTCATCGACTACGAGGTGACGTTCGACAACACCCCGACGTACGTAATCAACAGTTGGGTCCTGGCCTACTTCTCACTCGAAGAACGAACTCAGTGGCGTGACACCATGGACTATCACTTCGCCGAACGAGAAGACCTGGTCTGGATCTCCATGGAGCATCCTTCAATCAACAACTCGCTTGCATTTCCCGAGGCCCCAAAGAATGTGCCGCGCCAGGGTGCATCGGAGATTGTCGTGACTTCGAGTTTCTACCCCTCGACCCACTGGGGGTGGACCCATCCTCACGGTCACTGGTTCTCAGTCGACTCCGGTCCAAAGGCGTGACGCTCACGCTGTCCCGCAACATCGACTTGGCCGCGGTGAAACTCAATCCCGGTGCCCACGGCCGAACGACCGAAACGAGCCCGAATGTCATCAAGGGCCTCGCGCAGAGACTCTCGTCGTAGCTGCTGTTCTTCGGGTGTCGACTCCACGGCACCACTGACACCGAAATCAAAGACCATCTGCGTGCTGGAACTAGCTCGCGGTGCGAACTGCGAAAGGCTCGCTCCCATCAAGCGGACGGCCCCTTGACGGGGAATGGAATCCACGAGCTCAATCGCAATCGAGGCCCACGCGTCTTCGTCGTCCAACGCTTGGGGCACGGTGTGACTCCGCGACACCGAGGTCAGGTCGTCGAACTTCACGACGATGCCGATGCGTCGCGCCACCTGTTCGGACTCTCGCATGGTTCGAGTCACGATGGCCACGTGGCGACGAAGATGGCGATGAATCTCACCTTCGTCACTCACACTCTTGGCGAATGTCTCTTCGTGGCCGATTGACTTATTGACGCGATCAGCCTCCACCGGACGCTCGTCAATGCCCTCGGCATACTCCACCAGCGTTTTAGCCATTGCCCGACCGACATGGCGCGCCAATGTCAACTCCTCTACGGAGCGAAGATCTTTAATCAGGCGAATGCCGAGACGACCGAGCCTCTCGTCCATCGCTGGTCCCACACCCCAGAGTGAGCGCACCCCGAGAGTGTCGAGCCACTCGCGCTCCACCTCGGGCGTCACGATAAAGACACCGGGGCCCTCATGGATGACCCCATCTTCAAAGGTGGCCTTAGCCTTCTTGGAGCCCAATTTGGCGAAGAGCTTGTTGCGGCCCAGACCAATGCCGCTCCCGACGCCAATCTCGGTGGCAATACGACGACGTAGTTCGGTCGCCGCCTCCAGGGCGTCAACCCCGAGTCGTGACAGGCTACTTAAATCACCAAAGGCCTCATCCAGGCTGAGTGGTTCAAAGACCGGTGTGAAGTCCGAGAGAATCACCAAGAAGTGTGCCGAGACTTCTTCGTATCGAGAGAATCGTCCCGGCAGAATGATGAGATCGGGGCAGTGGCGTAGGGCCACCACGCTCGGCATGGCTGAGTAAACGCCACGGCATCGAGCTTCGTAGCTGGCCGAAGCCACCACGCCTCGCCCACCGGCTCCGCCCACAGCGACCGGCTTACCGCGCAGTTCGGGATTATCGAGAACCTCCACCGAGGCAAAGAAGGCGTCAAGATCGACGTGAAGTATCGGAAGCGCCGAAACGCTGGTTTCCTTAGTGGGCGAGTTCGACACAGCGGAACGCTTCTCCGAAGCGAATGCCCACTTCTCGCCCAGCAGCCTCAGCGCGGCCCATCACGGCCGAGCGAACCCACTGGGGATCATCGGTCACTTGCGAACCGTGAGCCAGTACGGCGGCCACCTTGGCGTCGATAGACGCGGTGATGTCGATAACGACATCTGGTTCGTGGGTGCCGGAGAGCAGCATGGTGTTTACCTGATGAGGTGGTCCGGTGTTGGGGTAATAAAGGGGCATCGCCGCTGCAGGAGCGGCGGCATCGAGAAGCGCCCAACCCAATTCACGA
>WLKR01000043.1 GCA_009701115.1 Actinomycetota bacterium
CAGATTCGGCAATCGCATCTTCCGCCCCTTCAAACCCAACGGTAAGCCCGAGGCTCTGCAGCGAGCCCACCGGATACTCCGTGACCCCGCAGGGAACGATGGCGGTAAAGGCTTCGAGATCAACGTTGACGTTGAGGGCAATGCCATGAAGCGTCCGGCGACGCCCGGTGGTATCTCGTTCCGTACGAACGCCGACTTGGCCAATCTTGACTGGCGCCGTGTCCACGTGTGCCCAGATCCCCGGGAAACCTTCGAGTCGTCCGACGAGCCCTAGCATTCCTTGTTCATCGAGAGCCTTGACGGCATTGATTACGCCATCTTCGAGCCGTCCAACGTGGAGCCGCCCAGCTGAAGGGTCATCGTCAACCGTGACAATTGCCCAGAGCACAACTTGTCCGGGACCGTGGTAGGTGACATCTCCCCCGCGATCCGCGTCAACCACTGGCGCGGCGAGTGACTCCGGGGCGATGAGAAAAGATTCATTACTCGCGCGAACTCCGCGCGTATAAGTGGGTGGGTGTTCAAAGACCAACAAGTAGTCGTCAGCGGCATCCAGCAGGGCGTGCTGGAAGTCGTTAACTTCGGCGAACGTCACGCGCCCGAGATGCCGACGACGGAGCATTACCGTTCCGCGTTGACGTCGATTGCGGCCAGCAGTTCACCAACGCGTTCGAGATACATGGCCGCCGAAACCGGGTCCGTGACTCGGTGATCGAACGAAAGACCCAAGACCAAACGTCGTCCCGGTTCGACGACTTCGACTCCGTCGCGTAGGACCACGACGGGGGCATGGCGAACTGCTCCCACCGAGAGGGCCGCCACGTTGGGCTGAATCAGGAGTGGCATGGCTACCAGCGTGGATGGAGTTGGAGCGGCGAGCAGCGAGAACGTGCCGCCCAGCAGGTCATCGGTCGTTAGTTGCCGAGATTCCACGCGATCCGAAAGATCATTCAAACGGTGAGCCAGCGCTCGCAGCGTGAGGCCACCAGCGGCGTGCACCACGGGAACCAACATGCCGGCAGGCTGAAGGCTCCGCACAAACCCAAGGTTGATAGTCCGGTGAACTATCAGATCGTCGCCAGCAACGGTGGCGTTAAAGAAATCGAACTCGGCCAATGCCCGAACTGCGGCGAGTGCGACGAGTGCTTCATCATTAATCGGCGTGCCATCTGAAGTCGTCCGACCGACAGCGTCGAGCTTGGTAAAGACAGAAGCATCAACCTCAACAGCCACAAAACCATGTGGGCTAGTGCGAACGGAGTCCACCATGTGTTGCGCCATACGACGCATGCCGGGGGTCAACGCAATAGGGATGTCGTCGGTGGGGCCATTGGCCACCGCCGATTCAGCGTCGCGACGGGTAATCGATCCGCCCGGACCAGTGCCCTGCACGGCGCGGGCATCTACACCACCGCCATCCAAGATGCGTCGCACCACGGGCGAAACCACCAGACCCTTTTCGGAACTCGTCGAAGCACTGGCGGGTAATGATGGGGCTGTTGCAGCTGCCTGGGTCGGTGACGATACTGGAGCATCTGCGACTGGTGCTGAAGCGGTCGAACCGTTGAGTTCGCCGATAACGGCAACCACAGCGCCGACGCCGACAGTGTCGCCCTCGTTAGCCAAGATCTTAAGTAGTACGCCGGCGGCCGGTGAGGGCAGTTCGGAATCAACTTTGTCGGTAGAGATTTCAAAGAGGGGTTCGTCGCGCTCAACAACGTCCCCGACACTCTTCATCCAGCGCGTGATGATGCCTTCAGTGACAGACTCACCGAGCGAAGGAAGCGTTACATCAGCCAACGTGAAGTCCTCGTCCGGCCAGAGCGAGCAACGTCTCGCCAAAAGTCTCCGACAGCGAAGGGTGCGGCTGGATCAAGGCGGCCGCTTCTGAGGCAGTGGCTTCCCAGTTCACGGCGAAGTAACCCGCTCCCAACTGCTCGGTGACCCAAGGACCGGCCATGTGAACACCGAGGAGTTGACCGGCGGTGCCGTCGGCATTCTTCTCAGCGATGATCTTCACGACGCCTTCCGTGTCGCCAATGATCCGTGCACGACCGTTACCGGCGAAGGGATCTTTCTTCACAATCACGTTGTAACCACGCTCTTTGGCGGCCGCTTCCGTCAGGCCGCAGAAGGCCACTTCGGGGTTGGTGTAGATGGCCCACGGGACACGGTCGTAGTTGACCGGAACGGTGACCTCACCAAGGATGGTCTTAATAGCGACAATGGCTTCCGCGAAGCCAACGTGGGCCAACTGTGGCGTTCCGGCGACGACGTCACCAACGGCAAAGACATTGGGAGCGGCGGTACGCATGTACTCGTCGGCCACCACAAAGCCACGCTCGTCGAGTTCCACTCCCGTTGCATCACCAAGGAGACCCTCAGTGCGGGGGCGGCGGCCCACGGAGACGATGACCATCTCGACCTGCACGTCCTCGACGCCGTCTAGGTGCAATGTTGTTCCCATCTTGCTGGCCGTGTGGCCAGTGACCTTGGCATTAGTCACAATGTCAATGCCGCGCTTCTTAAAGGAACGCTGCACCACCGAAGCGACTTCGGTGTCGCATCCCGCCAGGATGGAAGGCAGGCCCTCCACGATGGTCACCTTCGAACCCATGTCGCTCAGCATTGAGGCAAATTCGCAGCCAATCGCGCCACCACCAATAACGGCAGCCGAAGCGGGCAGCGAACTAAGCGCCAGAAACTCATCCGAGGTCACAATGATCGTGCCGTCGACCTCAAAGCCGGGCAGGGTGCGAGGAACGGAACCGGAGGCCAGAATCACGTTCTTGCCAATCAGCGTTGTTCCAGCATCAGCGCCATCGAGAACTGACACGGTGTTGTTGGCGTCGAGACGACCGGTGCCGTCGAGCACATCAATCTTTCGGCCCTTCAAGAGACCAGAGAGACCCTTGTGGAGCTGATCGACAACTTCATTCTTGCGATTCTGACTTACGGCAAAATCAATGGTCGGCGCAGAGGTGGTGAAACCAAACGCTCCGGCGTGCTCAATGGTGCGCAGGACGTGGGCCGTCTCTAAAAACTCTTTGGCGGGAATGCAGCCACGGTGCAGACAGGTCCCGCCGACCTTGTCACGCTCGATTAGGGCCACGGAGAGTCCGGCGGCGGCGGCGTAGAGAGCAGCGGCGTAGCCTCCAGGGCCTCCGCCGATTACGACAACATCAAACTGCTTACTCTCGGAAGCCACGGTGACCCTTTCTGCGTCGAAACTACGAAACTTTTGAAATTCTAGTTCCGTGGGGCGCAGACCATTTCAGGGCGTTGCCGACCGTCCGCGGCCCACATCTGCCGCCTCGGTCGCCAATTCGTCAACGAAGTCGTTCATAACGTCACCGGAGTGACCCTTAACCCACCGAAAGGAGATGGATCGCTCCGACTCTAAGACGAGCGCAAAGAGGATTTCCCAGAGGTCCCGATTAGCCACTGCCTGGCCCTGCGAATTCTTCCAACCCCGCCTGAGCCAACCCGCGTACCAGCGGTCATTGAAGCACTTCACGACATAGGTCGAGTCAGAGACGATCTCGATCACATCATCAGGCACTGATCGGAGTGCCTCTATGACGGCGAGGAGCTCCATGCGCTGGTTCGTCGTGTGCTCGTCAAAACCCGAAGCGAAATAGGTCGCCCCTTCGGCCCAGGCCCATCCCCCGGGTCCCGGATTACCACGGCAGGCTCCATCGGTAAAGAGAATTCGACTCACGGAGTATGGGTGGTCCAGGCGTCCGGATCCGCGGTGAACTGCGTGACCTCAGGAGGCAGGGCACCCTTTGCGACATCTGCGACAGTAACGTGCTCGAGGACTTGGCGCAAACTGGCCCGCACGGCAATCCAAACTTCTTGCAAAGAAGTAGCCACGCCGTCGTAATGCACATCCTCGGGTCGATTACCTCGCACACCAGCCATGGGACCACCAACGACACGCAGAACCTTGGCCAGAGTTATCTGATCGGCAGGTCGAGCTAAGACATAACCACCCGCGGCTCCGCGGTGGCTCAGTACCAATTCGGCACGGCGGAGATCCGAGAGAATCGCACCGAGAAACTTGGCGGGCAGCCCTTGCTCTTCGGCCAACGCCGCAGCGCTCATTGGCTCCTCGGATATCGACAAGGACAACAGAGCACGAATGGCGTAGTCGGCCTTGGCGGGAATCTGCATCGTTCTAGTTTGCCTTACGGCCTTACGCGTTTAGGTCAATTGAGGTGAGGTCGGGACCAACCACGAGATTGCCGGAAAAATGCTCCTTAGCGGCAGCGGCCCATTCGGCTTCGCCGCCGGGCGGCGGTGCTGGCACGTAGTGAGTCAAGATCAAGTGCTTGATTCCGGCGCGTTGCGCCGTTTGGGCGGCCTGCTCCACCGTTGAGTGGTAGTCCAAGATGTCTTGGAGACGAGCCACGGGCACCATTTTCACAATGTCTTCACGCAACACGGTTTGAACGTAAGCGTCGGCACCAACGAGCAGTTCGTCGAGGGTGTCACAAGGAATACCGTCACCGGCCATCACGACGTCGTGCACGCCATCAGAGATGCGAAAGGCCACCGAGGGGTGAACGGGGCGGTGATCAGTTTCGCCGACCTTGACGCTCAGTGTCCCTACCGTGAAGACATCACCGGGAGCCACTTCCACCACGTTCAACCGCGGAGCGGCGTTGAGGTCGTCGTGATGCGTGATGCGATAGTGGATGTCTTCTTGCAGCATCTCCAAGATGTGCTGAACGAGCTTGATTGTCCCGGGCGGCCCCCAGATGGAGAGTGGCGTTTCGGAGTCGGGCTGCGACATGACCCAGTACGAAGTAATGATGTCGTTGAGGTCACTGATGTGATCACTGTGCAGGTGTGTCAACAAGACGCCCGTCAGCATGGGTGGGAAGTAACCCGCCCCCACTAGACGCGTCACAACACCACGACCGGCGTCGATGAGTAGGACCGATCCGTCAGAGCTAACCAACGAACTAGGGCCGGCGCGGTTCGGATCGGGAATTGGCGACCCGGTGCCGAGCAGTGTGATCTTCATAATGACTCCTCTATCTGGCGCTGAGGTTAGGCGAATCATTCTCCTAGGGTGGTTACGTGTGGAATTTGCAGTCTCGCCATCTCTACCTCTGCGTCGGCATTCGGCCCGACATGAGCACCTTCCTGCCCGCAGTTCTCCGCGGCGGGGTCGACATCGTCCAGCTGCGCGAAAAATACGCGGCTCGGGATGCTCAGCGCGTAGCGGCTCGCGAGATGCGGGCTATTTGCCATGAATTCGATGTGCCCTTCATTATGAATGATGATCCCGAGTTGGCCCTCGAGGTGGCCGCCGATGGTGTGCACGTGGGGCAAGATGACGTAACTGTCGAGCACTGTCGGAGCGTTTTGGGCGAACAGGCCATTGTGGGTATCTCGACCCACGCGGACGATGAGTTTGCCAATGCACTGCCGCTGGCCGTTTCGTACCGCTCGGCCGGACCAATCGTTGCAACCCCCACTAAGCGTGAACGAATCCCGACGGGAGTGGAGTACGCCCTGCGTTGCCAGAGCCTCAGTACCGATCCCGTCTTTGTCACCGGTGGCGTTGATGCGGACGCACTTCCCAACCTTCTCGGTCAGGGCCTCCGTCACTTTGTGGTGGTCCGAGCCTTAACTGACACACCCGATCCCGAGGCAACAGCCCGGGTGTTGGCCCAACTCATTCGCGCCGCGATTTAGTGGCGGTCTAGCCAACCCAGCAGAGTGGCCACCATGCGTGGATCGGCTCGCAGGGTGTGACCCGCTCCTTGAATAATCCGTAGTTCGGCATGCTCCTCCGCGGCGGCGTAAAGATCTCTCGCGTTCGTAACGGGCACTTCGAGGTCTTCGGCCCCGTGGCCAATCAATAGTCGACGTGGTGGGATTTTGGCAATCGAACCCAGCGGATCGAGCTGAAGAACGTCACGGATCAATTCGTCGGCTTCCAGCAACTGCTGGCCACTCTGAACGACACCGGCTCGATTGATCTGAGCGCGAAATTTCGTCGCTTCGCCGCACCATTCATCCAGGTGGGCCGAAGTGGCGAAGGTTGCCACACCCCGGATGCGCTCATCGTGCGCAGCCAGGTGAAGAGCCACGTTGCCGCCCAAGCCAAAGGCAGCGCAGGCGATGGGGTGCTCTTCTTCGGACAATCGGTCGACAATCGTCGTCAAGTCGGCCAGCCACTGCGTGCCCGAGAATGTTCCGGTGCTCGCGCCGACGCCAGACATTGTTCCGGTGGCTACGAGCCATCCCGATTCGTGGGCCAGGTGCTCACCAAGCTCCGGCAACATGCCTGCGGCGGTGCGACCCATGCCGAGCGCCCGTGGCAGGCCGTGAAGGAGTATGAGTGTTCTTTCGACCGGCGTACGACTTTCAGATTGAAAGACGTGAAGATCGAGCTCTGATTCCCCGCTAGCGAGACGTTCGTGCAACTGCACGAAAATCAGATACCGAGCAGTTGCGCCAGAATCTCGCGGTGGTAAGCAGGGTCACCGAGCAGCAGTTCGCTGCTCTTGGCCCGCTTGAAGTAGAGGTGCGCGTGGTGCTCCCACGTGAAACCAATACCACCGTGGATTTGAATGTTCTCACCGGCACAGTGGAAGTAGGCCTCTGAGCAGTACGACTTCGCCAGGCTGGCAGCAACGGCGAGGTCGTCGCTGTTTTCCTGCGAGCAGTAAGCGGCGTAGTAAGCGGCTGACTTGGCGGACTCAACTTCGAGCAGCATGTCTGCGGCCTTGTGCTTGATGGCCTGGAACGAACCGATGGGGCGACCGAACTGGACGCGCTCCTTGGCGTACGCCACGGCGTTGTCGAGCACGCGCTGGCTTCCGCCAACCTGCTCGGCAGCCAGGAGAGCGGCGGCCTTTTGCAGGGCAACCTTCAAGCCAGCCTCGGCACCACCGTCGGTACCGATGAGACGGGCGGGGGTGTTAACGAACTCGAGGCGGCTCTGCTTACGCGTCTGGTCCATGGTGGGCAACGCGGTCCGAGTCAAACCGGCGGCATCGCCAGCGACAGCAAAGAGTGAGAGGCCCTTGGCAGTCTTGGCCGAGACCAAGATCAGTGAGGCGGTGCTGCCATCGATGACGTAGTTCTTTACGCCGTTGATGGTGTAGCTGTCACCAGAGCCACTTGCAGTGGTCGAGGTGTCGGCGACAACCCAGCTACCGGCATCGTCGTTGAGAGCCAGGGTTGCGATGGTCTCGCCCTCGGCGATGCCGGGGAGGTAGTCAGCTTTCGCCTTGTCATCGCCCGACTCGAGCAACGCGTTAGCGGCGAGGGCGACGGTGGAGAAGTAGGGAGCGCAGAGCAGTGCTGCACCCATCTCTTCAAAGACGACGTACTGCTCGACGGGACCAAAGCCTTGGCCGCCGAACTCTTCGGGAATACCGAGAGCCTGGAGCCCGAGCTCTTCGGCCATCTGCTTCCATACGGACTTGTCGTAGCCGTCGGCGGTAGCCATCTGCTCACGAACGGCAGTCTCGGGGGACTTGTCATCAAGGAATCGACGGACCATCTTTCGTAGTTCGTCTTGCTCTTCGCTGAATCCAAAGTTCATGGCGTTTCCCTTTTCTTCGTATCTTTCGTCACTGAATGACTTATTGAGAATAGCGAATCTTCGGGCACCTGAAATCGCCCTAGGGGAAGGCCTTTTTGGGGCAGTGGTCATCGCCCTCGCCTCCCAGGTGGCAGTCTGTATGCATGAATAATGTCGATCTGGTCTGGTCCGACGCGACGGCCGAGGTCCACCGATTTGTGGTCGGACCCGTGGAAAACAACGTCTACGTGGTTCGGTGTCGCCAATCGGGCGAGGCGCTCCTAATCGATGCGGCCAACGAGCACGAGCGACTGCTCGAAATTGCCCGGGCTCTGGGCGTTCAAAGAGTCGCAGAAACCCACGGTCACTGGGACCACATCCAGGCCGTCGAGGCCGTACGTGAGGCCGGTATTGATGTCTGGGTTCGCCAAGAAGATGCGGCCATGTTGCCGAGCTACGACGCCCTCCTCGAAGACGACGCCGTTTTATCGGTGGGGGCACTCCGCATTCGGACACTCCAC
>WLKR01000044.1 GCA_009701115.1 Actinomycetota bacterium
ATGCAATGCCTACGGGACAGATGTTTCCATATTTACCGACCGAGTACAGGTTGAGAATCTGGGCCGTACTTGGATCGATTTGTGCAATTCCGCAATTGATGTCGTCGGTGGCCCAAATGGAGGTTCCATCGAAGGATGCATCTGTCGCGTAAACGCTTACGGATGTGATCAGCGCCCCAGTCGCCGAGTCATATTTTTGCAGCGAGTATCCCGTGGGGACCCAGATTGCCCCCGCAGCGAGGATGGCCGCCTCGAGCTGCGAACCGCTACCGTAATAGCCAGCAATCTTCACGACTGCATTGAACGGGAATGCAGGCAATGTGGGATTGGCTGTCACCGCGGTGGTGGAGGCGTCGGTACCCGTTGCCGTTACCACTGGATAGACATAGATGCCCAGGTCATCGGCAGTCAAGAGATAGGTCGAACTAGAGGCACTATTGATCTTTGAACAACTTACGTCGGTATTTGCGTTTGTCACTGTTGACGAAGTGCAGCGGTACCACTCATAGCCGTAGGTTCCAGTCGCACTTGACCATGTTCCCGTTGTAACACTCACGGTGTCACCAGTTAGGTACTTACTCGGCGTCGTACTGTCTGTCATTAAAGGTGCAGCAGTGTTGACCGCCGGCCCGGTAGAAGGCACGGCGAAAGCCTCCTGCCCTGAAGCGAAAACTGAACCTATTGCCACGAGCATGGCAATCAGAGCTACGACGAGATTCGACTTAGAGAACTTGAACAAACGTGCAGACATAACAAATATCCTTAAACTCATGCTTTGTACCTAAAGTACATGATTACGGACTTGAAGCACAACTATGCGGCATTGAAAATGACTGCGCATCCGATTAAAACGCGATCGGAAAATTGTCCGTTCGCCGGCAAAGTCCGCAATTTTGCTCAAGAAAACAAAGACCCCGCCCCGCACCACAGTGCGAGACGGGGCCGATGCCTAAGGGCTTAGCGACCCTGGATAACCGCCACGCGGTTAAGCACGGTGCCGCCGAACTTGGTGGTGCAGCCTCCGTTAACCACCTTGATGGTGATCGAGCGACCACCGAAGCGGTTGAGCTCGTGACGTAGGTAGGCGGCTACGTTCACGGCGCGGTCGTGACTCAGTGTCTTAAGCGCGGTGAAGTTGGCAAAGCCCGTCACGGTCACGGTCTTGTTGTTGCCCGCCACAATGGCTCGAGCGGCGGCGCCAATGGCCTTGCGCATGCCGTCGCTGATCTCACGCTGGGCGTAGGACCAACCACGGATGTAGGCATTGATCTTCTGGTAGCCCGAAGGGATCAACAGTGACTTCGGCGCCGACTGGGCCGAGTTGCCGTGCGTCGTGTTCATCTGGGCCTTGAAGGAGTACGTCGACCCCTTCGTCAGTCCCGTGATGGTGCACGAGGTGGCCGTCGTGGTGCAACTCCCGACCACGTTGCCGTTGACGTCGTAGGCCGTCACGGTGTAACCAGTCACCGAACCACCACCAGTGTTGCTGGGGTGGGTGAAGGTCACGAGTGCACCAGTGCCCGAAGGTGAGGTCACCACGGTGGTCACCGTCGGCACCGCGGGGGTGCCGTAGGGGGTGGCACTGACATCGACCGAGGTGCTGAAACCTTGGGCATTCTTGGCCACGATGGTGAAGGTGTACTCCGTGCCATTGGTGAGGCCGGTGAATTCACAGCTCAGTGTCGCGTCGGGATTAGCCACGAGATCAATGACACACGTGGGGAATCCGGGAACAGATACTTCGTAGCTCGTTGGAACGTCTCCAGTATTTGGAGCAGTCCAGGTCACGGTGACGTGTCCATCGCCGGGAGCGGTAGCGCCATCGAGAACCGGTCCTGGCTCCGTGGGGTCTACGCCCGTGGGCTGCACGGGTGTTGAGGCGTCCGAAGGAGTCGAGTCGCCGGCCACGTTCGTTGCCACTACGGCAAAGGTGTACGCCTGACCTAGGGCTAAGCCTTCGACCACACAGGTCGTTGTGGGTGCGATTGCGGTGCACGATCCGACCACGTTGCCGTTGGGGTCGTAGGCCGTGACGGTGTAGCCCGACACGGGTGAACCACCATCGTTGGCAGGAGCCGTCCATGAAACCTGGGCTGCGTGATCATCACCAGTGGCGGTGACGTTGGTCGGTGCGTCCGGTGCATAGACAACACCAGTCGGTGTCACGGGGTTCGACAACGGTGACATTGCCGTTGAGGTGAAACCACCCGATTGACCCTGGAAGTTCGCCACTACGCCGAACTTGTAGGTAACACCCTCGGTCAAACCATTCACGTCACAAGAGGTGGCTGGTGCGAAAGCGGTGCACGTGAGATTCGGCGAAATGATGTTGCCGTTTTCGTCGTAGGCGTAGAAGGTGTACGAGGTAACCGTCGTACCGTTGTCATTAGTCGGCGAATAGGTAACCGTCGCCGACTCGGTGCCATTAGCAACAGCCGTTGGTGCCTCTGGCACGTCCGGCGCGACAAACGGTACTTCACTCACCGTGGTCGCCACCTTGGTAGTTCCAGCGACGCCGTTAGTGGTGTAGTTCACCACCACTTCGATGTCATAGGAAGTGCCATTGGTAAGACCTGTGAGTTCGCACGACGTCGAAGCCGCCGTAAGCCCAGTACAGCCGGTTCCGCCGCCAGGTGAGACGTTGACGGTGTAGCCAGTGATGATCGAGCCATTACCTGGAGGCGTGGGCCAGTTCACCGTGATCTTGCCGTCGGCAGGGTTGGTCGTTACGACGGGCTTGTCAGGGACTTGATACGGCACGGTGTAGCTCGAAGTCGTGCAAGCCGGCGACACGGCGTAGGCGTTTGCGGTGCAGGCCTTCAACGTGTAGGTCTTACCTGGGGTCAGACCGTTAACGGTGCAGGAAGGACTGTTAATTGTCGCTCCAACACACGTCGCGCCGGGTACTTCGATACCAGTCACTGGGTCAATAATCAATACCGACTGCGTTCCCGTCGAATTTGGCGTGTAGGTAACCGTCGTCACGCTGCCCGTGGTGGACCCTCTGACGGGCGCGGGCGCCACCGGCGTTCCCACAATGAGGAATGGAGCCGTTGCTGCTGCACTCGTTCCAACCTCATTCGTAGCCGTGATGCCAACTGAATACGACTTGGTGTTCGCTAATCCATCGGCAGCGGTGAAGTTGCACGTCAGGTCAGTTGTCAGTGTGATGGGTGACGGCGGTGTGACGGTCTTTGTTGCCAAGACTGCCCCCGTCGATGAATACAACGTGCATGCGTAGGAAGTGATCGATGAGTCCACTGCACCGGGACTCACAATCGAGGGACGGAATGTCGCGGTCGCCGTTGGGCTCGCCAGCGTCCCACCCAGTTGCAAGTTCGTCAATGTCGGGGCCGCTGGACCACCTGAAAAGAAAGAACCAATCTTGGAGAGAGGGCCATTTTTTATCGAACCGTCAGGCGAAGTGTTCGTTGCCGTTACGTCAAACGAATACGCCGTTCCGGGCACTATTGGGTGAGGGTCGGAACCAGTTCCCATGGTGCATGACGGAGTGGCCGGAGGACCATCAGTTGAGGTGCAGACGTGAAGGTACATGTCACCGGAGTATGCGATCCGCACAAGAGTTTCATTGGTCGCCGTCTTCGCATTGTCAAGTCCGAAGACGTGATTGAACGACGTGAAAATAATTTGACCGAAGTTCCAACTTGGAGTGCCGGTGAATGCTGGCGAACGATACGGCGTATATGAAAATAGGTTCGACATCGGCACAAGCGAGAAGCCATTCGACGACTCGGTATACATCGAACCAGGCGAGGTGCTGCCAATCGCGTAGGACGTCAAGTAGGCCGTGCCATCAGCTCGGAAGTCAATGGGGAACTGACCGAGGTACGCCGAATACGGAGTGCGCATGGTGTCGAATTTCACCCGCGTTGGAGCACCCCAGGTTTCGGTATTGGAGTCATAGGTCATTCGATACATGCTGGTGCTCACATATGCACTCGTGTACCCACCACCAAGTCCTGGGGCCGGATCTGTGAAGTAGATGTTCTTGTTCACGGGATTGATGGCAAATCCGTTAATTGGATAGACGATTTGGGTTGGTGTGGGCGGCTGCAAAGTCGTACTACAGAATGCCTGCGCTGCGTTACGGCATCCAAAACTGATAACTGGCGTCGAACTCCGGGTTACCGTTCCACCTGAGACCGTGATCTTGTACCACTTCGAGGTCGTTCGGTTAAGCGTGCTTGGGAGCCCCACGAGAGCCAGAAAGGCTGAACCATCAGAGTTCAATTGTCGAACGTCTTCCAAGACCACGTTCGATCCCGCCCACTCCGTTGAAGTGCTACTTCCGAGAACGATTGCGTTTGCGAAGTCTGGTCCACCGGGATACACCTTGAACGGCATGTTCAAGGTGTATCCGTTGTAGGGAACGCTGACAGCGACGGTGCCGCCGTAGTTGGAGACGAGTCGGGCATCGCTATCGGCGATTTTTGGCACCCAGTAGAAGGCATCCCCGGCGTACGAGGCGGCGACTCTAACGATGTAGCCATTCGTCGTTGGATTGAACGCCGATACGTGGGCACCCGAGCGATAATCCAAACCAAGTCCTACGTAGCCAAGACAGGCGAAGTTGCCACTACCGTCGCGTCCGTAGTAACTCAACTTTGAAGCCGTAGAACTGGAGTTGGAACCAGATGAATGGTAGAACGAAGCGACCATCTCAGTTGTTGTCGACTGCAGTGGGAATAGCCGGACGCTGGGGGTACGGTCAGCGGATGGCACTACACCAGCGCAGTCATTGGCGACCGTTGACAACTTGGGATACATGTACGCGGTGTACTTCGTTACCGTTGCTCCTGCTGGACCACCAAATGTTGCCGGTCGATCCCATGAAATTGTTGTGGTGGATGAGCTGGGGCTGGTCGCCACGGGGTTAAGGGGCTCAGAGGGCGCAAGGGGCCAATTTGTCTGTCCGCTTCCCTGCGCAACGACTAGCGAACGGCCACCAGCATTTTCGGCCTGGACGACGACGCTGTGGGTCGTCCATTCGGCCATTCCAGTCAGAACACAGCTCGTTGAAGTTGTTAGGCAAGTCACTTGCCGAGGAGTTGAATCAAGATGGAAGAGGCCAGCTGAGCCTTCCCAGCCGACGCCGCCGCCCGAAACGGTCACTCGGTACCGCACAACTGGAGCGGTTGAAAGCGCGGGATTAGGTGCCCCGGAGAAGAAATCGGACTGATTTGCCGACCAGGAAACACGAAGCGCGCCCTTGAGCGAGGGGTCGGTGGTTGAAGCGGGTTCCGCAAGAATATTCGTCACAGGCGCTGGATTGGCGACAAGGCTTCCGGAAGTGCCATCAGTGGTCATTACCGCGGACGCACCGGTCTGCCAGGGCTGATTACTGCCGAGTAGAGCGGCGATTCCGCCGCCCATGCCAGCCAAGTTCTTATTTGCACCGTATACCTCAAACAGCGGGAATATATTATTGGCGACATCCCACCCGTAGGGCACATTGCTTTGATCAAGTGTGTTCCATGCGGAACCCATACCCGAGGTGTAGTACGGCTCAACGTAGGCCACGTACGATTCGTCACGAGCGAAGTGACATCCCTTAAGGACGACGGACGTTTTGTCGAAACCACCGACGTACCACGAAGTTCCAATGGCGCCCATTTTGATACTGGGATTGTCAGTGCTGTTGCGCGATGTGTTGTTGGAAACACAGCCGTCGTACAACGTACCGCCACTCGAAATCGTCAGCTGATTATCTGTGGTGCCCATCGGGTTCGTTCCAAGTGACGCATTGTCTTTGTACAAGAACGGCTTCGTGCGCGTTGGGAGAACAGAGACGATGTATCCGTCAGGCGTGATTGCCGTATTGCCGTACAGTCCCTGGTTGGCCTCGATTAAACCTGTGTCTGGCTTTGTCCAGGAGACGGTAACAGTCGACCCAGATGGTGATGTGCTCGGGACGCCATACATCGCACTTTCACACAAGTCGGGACACATAGACGACGTTGATGCTTCCGGGACTGTCTGAATTGAGAGAGCTACGTTGGTTGGCCCACCAAAGCTGCTCCCAGGGGTGAACGTGACTGGTGACGAGGTAACGCTGTTTTGCGTAAAGGTCAAGGTATAACTCTGGTTATTGGCCAAACCGCTGAACCACAGGACCGGTGAGGCCACCGTGGCGTAGTAGTTCGTTCCTGTCAGCACCCATTGGTTCGATCCGTTCTTAGTGAATGTGGAGTAAACACCGAGCGCACCACCGGTGCACTCACTCGAGCTGACATGCGCTCCATTACAAACAAGGGTGAACGTGGTCGTTCCGCTCGCCGCCAGGCCGGTGATGGTGATGCGCGCTGCGTGGTCGTAGCGCGTGTCGGCCGAGAGGCTGAAGGCCACGTGGGGCTTCACGGCCGCACTGCTCACGGCCTGACCCACGATCATCGTGGCGCAAAGGCTCATGACCGCAACGGCGGCGAGACCGGCGGATTGAAATTTCTTAAATGTACGAAGCGCAACAGTCATGTGGTGGACCTTTAGTTCGGCTGGTGTCGTAATATTACTACAAAATCGGCTAATATGTAGCAGTATTACAACGGCATGACGGCATAGGCCACTATGGCAAAATGTGTCACGCGATGCCCGAAAATACAGGTGAGGGGGTGGAGATGACGAAGCTGGTCAGCGAATCGCCCCACCCCCCTGTGCCGATTCCCAATTCCCGCCAACGAATACTCGAACTAGCTGTTTCGGCAATTGAACGAGGTGGCGAGTCCGCAATCCGCGTGAACGATATTGCTCGGGAATCCGGGGTGGCCGTCACTTCCCTGTATCACTATTTCGGTAATCGCGAGGGTCTCGTGGCCGCCGCCCAGATCGCTCGATACCGCCGCATCACGACCGAGGAGTTTGTCGCGGTCCAGCAGATGGCCGAACAATGTGCCAATCTGCACGAATTCCGGCAGTTGATGGAACTCTGGATTCTTCGGTTTCTTAACTCCCCGGAGAATGTCCTCTCTCGGAACATTCGCCTGCAGACGTACGCCGCAGCTATTACGCGGCCCGACATTGCCACCCTGCTAGCTGAGGACCAGGAATTACAAGGCGAACGTATGCACGCCTTCCTCGAACCACTCAAGGCGAGAGGGTGGATAAAGCCCGACGTCGACACACGGACTTTTGGCTCCTACTACCTCGGCGTCATGATGGGTCACGTGCAGTACGAAGTCGGGCGGCCGCGGGTTGACATTGAAGCGTGGAAGCGCTTCACCTTGAACGCCATCATGCAAATTGTCACCGAGGATAACTAGTCGCCAGGTAGGTACTTGACCAGGACCAGCGCGTCTTCGCCCGTCTTTTGGTAGTACTGCTTGCGAATTCCCAGTGGTGCAAACCCGTACTCGGCGTAGAACGCTCGGGCCGCTTCATTCCCAACGGCCACTTCAAGGGTCATCCGCGTCGATCCCCGTTGGATGGCGGCCGCCAATCCATCATCCAACAGCGTGCGACCAATCCCCCGTCGCTCCATATCTGGAGCGGTAGCGATGGTATTGATGTGGGCATCGTCTTCAATGAACATCAGACCGAGCACACCGACGACCCGACCACCCTCTTCGACCACCGTGTAACGGCGGGTCGCCCCATTTTCAATCTCTTCTCGGAGCATCCGACGGGACCACGGCTCCGGAAACTGCGCCTCTTCAATGAGCAGGAGGTCACTGATGTCTCGCACTTCGGCGAGTCGCACCGGCCACATTGGCATTAGGCCTTACGGGTCGTGAAGTTGGCCACCGCGTCAGCCTCACGCAGATAGAGAGGCTGGACGTCGCTCGCTTCAGTGACGTTGCCGAGAGTCACGCCGGCTCGGAGCCACGAGTCGGTAACGGGCGCAAGAGTGACCCAGGCCATGAGCGAGAAGAGATCGCGATAACGCTCGGCCCCATCACCAACAAAGGTGGTTGGCGCGCCGCTCGTGCCGTACTCCACGACGACGTCTTGGGGTGTGCGCACCGACGCCTCTGTGCGGGCCGTCACCGTTTCGCCCAGCAGGAAGGACTGCGAGAAGACCTCACCACGACGTCCATCAATCAAACACTCCACGG
>WLKR01000045.1 GCA_009701115.1 Actinomycetota bacterium
CCTGAAACATCGGCTTCGCGACCAGCCGGCCCGGGTTGAGGCCCTGGAGGAGGAGTTGCTCGACGCACGTGGCCAACTCACTCAATCGCGTTCAAGCAATGAGAAGCTGAGTTCGGCCATGCAGCAGACTCGCGACCAACTTGCGGTCCTGCGCGAAGAAGTCGAACGCCTGACTCAACCTCCAGCGGTCTATGGCACCTTTTCGAATTTCAACGAGGATGGAACGGTGGACATCATTGCCACTGGTCGCAAAATGCGTGTTTCGATTCTGCCAGCCCTAGATCCAGGCCAGCTACACCGTGGCGACGAAGTCGTCCTGAACGAGTCGTTCACCGTGATTGGCATTCGCGATTTCGACGGACAGGGAGAGGTCGTCACGGTCAAAGAAGTCATTGACGAACGAAGAATCCTTATCTACTCCAGAGGTAACGAAGAGCGAGTTGTCGAACTAGCTGACTCATTGCTCGGAGAACGGCTTCGCTCGGGAGACGCCCTCCTCTTTGATGTGCGTAGTGGTTTCGTTGTTGAGAAATTGGCGCGTCAAGAGGTCGAGGATCTCGTACTGGAAGAAGTTCCTGACATTAGTTACGCCGACGTCGGCGGGCTAGATGCCCAGATTGAAGACATTACCGATGCAGTCGAGTTGCCCTACGTTCACCGGGCTCTATTCAAAGAGTATGAACTCCCGGCTCCAAAGGGAATCTTGTTATACGGACCACCCGGATGTGGCAAGACAATGATTGCTAAAGCGGTAGCCAACTCGCTCGCAGCCAAAGTGGCCGCCTTGACGGGTAACACCAATGTCCGTTCCTACTTCCTCAACATCAAGGGGCCGGAACTTCTGAACAAGTACGTCGGTGAGACCGAGCGCCAGATTCGCCTCGTATTCCAACGGGCTCGCGAGAAGGCGGAGGAGGGTGTTCCGGTAATTATTTTCTTCGACGAGATGGACTCACTCTTTCGCACTCGTGGCACGGGGATTAGCTCCGACATGGAGTCAACGATTGTTCCCCAGCTCCTAGCCGAAATTGACGGTGTGGAATCACTGCGCGATGTCATTGTCATTGGCGCCACCAATCGAGAGGACCTAATCGATCCCGCCATCTTGCGGCCGGGTCGCCTCGATGTGAAAATTAAGATTGATCGACCCAACGCCGAAGCGGCAGCCCAGATTTTCGAGCGGTACCTGCACGATGAATTGCCACTCGATGTCACAGAGGTGCAAGAAATGGGTGGCGGTGAGCCCCATAAGGCAACGAGCGCCATGATTGAGACAACAGTCGAGGCGATGTACCGAACTGACGACGAGAATCGCTTTTTGGAGGTCACCTATCAGGGTGGCGACAAGGAGATCCTCTACTTCAAAGACTTCGCCTCTGGGGCCATGATTGAGAACATCGTTCGCCGTGCCAAAAAACTCGCCGTTAAGCGTGAAATCAGTGGTGGCACGCGAGGACTCAAAACGGAAGATCTCGTCAGTTCAATTCGTCAGGAATTCAGAGAGAACGAAGATCTCCCGAACACCACCAATCCTGACGACTGGGCGCGTATCTCAGGCAAAAAGGGTGAGCGCATCGTCTTCATCCGTACGCTCGTTCACCAAGAGTCGCCCGACTCCGTTGGCGGCCGCGCCATCGACCACGTCGGCACTGGCCAGTACCTATAACCATGGCAATCGCCAAAGTCTTAGGTATCGAGACTGAATACGGCATTACCGGCGGACCCGATGGCGATCCCGTAACTGCATCCAGCATTCTTGTCAACGCCTTTGCTCGCAACGGTGAGACGCGGGTCAATTGGGACTTTGGCGATGAGTCTCCAGCGAACGATGCCCGGCACATGCCCCTTCTAACTTCTGTTGCGCCTTTGGTGGAGAGCCATCTAGCCAATACAGTTCTCACCAATGGGGCGAGGTTCTACGTGGACCACGCTCACCCGGAGTACTCCTCACCCGAGTGTCGCACGCCGCTCTCTGGTCTTTTGTACGACCGAGCAGGAGAGGACGTTCTCCTTCATGCGGTACGAGTTGCGAATGACAATGCTCTAGACACTCCACCCATCACCGTCTATAAAAACAACAGCGATGGTAAGGGGAACTCGTACGGCACACACGAGAATTATCTCGTGGAGCGCGCTATTCCATTCCCAGAGATTGTTCGTGCCATGGCACCACACCTACTCTCGCGACAGGTGATTCTGGGTGCTGGGAAGGTTGGTTACGAAACCGAGTACTTCGAGGATCTCGCTCCGCGATTCCAGCTGGCCCAGCGTTCCGAGTTTTTCGAAGAGCTAGTGGGGCTCGAGACCACTCTGAAGCGGCCGATTGTCAATACTCGTGACGAGCCACATGGAGACCCCGAACGGTTCCGACGACTCCACGTCATCATTGGCGACGCCAATATGAGTGAGGTTGCCACGTTTGTGAAATTGGGAAGTACTGCCATACTGCTGGCCATCCTCGAGGACCAAGGGGCCGACGTCTTTCCGCCAATGCCCCGAACTCCCGTTCGAGCCGTTCGTGCCTTCGGGGCCGATTTGACACTACGGCAAGGCCAAGAGGCTGTAGATGGCACGACTCGTTCGGCTTGGGACTATCAAGATGAACTCTGGACGTTGGCTAATCGATACGTAGCAGGGGGAGATGGTTCGGCCGTGGCCTCCGAAGCCGAACTCCACCTTCTGCTTATGCAGTGGCGTGAAATGCTTGACGGCGTCCGCGACAACCCCGAGAGTGTCGCAGACCGTGTCGACTGGGTTGCAAAGTTGCGGCTAGTGAATGGCTTCAAGGAACGGCACAATCTCCGGGACGAAGATCCTCGATTCCGAGCCATCGACATCCAGTATCACGACATTCGCCCCTCTAAAAGCCTGGCGCGACGCGCCGGTCTCCGGTCGCTCTTGAAGCCCGAAGCGATTGGTGAAGCCTTTCACAACCCTCCATCTGACACCCGTGCCTACTTCCGGGGACGTTGTATTGCCCAGTATCCCAATGAGATAGCTGCGGCCAATTGGGATTCAATCATCTTTGACCTAGGGGTAGACCCGTTACACCGTGTTCCTATGATGGACCCACTGAAGGGCACAGCAGAACTTCTCGGAGAATTGCTCGATAAAGCGAAAACCGCCGAAGAGCTGTTGCGAGCCCTAGGGACACTTTGAGGAACTATGACCGAACAAGAACACATCCAACAACCGCCATCAAAAAAGAACGATGACACGACGGGCATTGAGCTGGTTGCCAACGCCGAAAAGAACGAGCAGTTGAAAAATGACCTTGACAATCTTTTGGACGAGATCGACGAAGTTCTAGAAGACAACGCTGAAGAATTCGTTCGCAACTACATTCAAAAGGGTGGCGAATAATGGCGCTTCCACTCTTCGACGTCACGAGCGATCCCGGTCCTTCCTTCCAGAACCTGCTCAAGATGTTGAATATTCCCCTCAGCGTGCCGGGAGCTACCGACGACCCAATCCACGCTACGACTGTGGTTGCCCTGCGTTGTGACGAAGGTGTCGTTCTGGTTGCCGATCGTCAGGCCACCGCCCAAGCAATTGCCGCTAGAGATATGCGCAAAATTGCTGAGGCTGATCGATTCACCGCAATCGCAATTTCAGGTACCGCAGCAGCCGGCATGGAGTTCATCCGTATCAGTCAGCTTTCTTTTGAGCATTACGAGAAGATGATGGACGAGACATTGAGCCTGGAGGGCAAGTCCAACTATCTCTCCGCTCTCATTCAGGACGTCAATCTGGGCACCCCGTTTACGGTTCTGCCTCTCGTTGCCGGTTTTGATGTCAATCACAATCGTGGCCGAGTATTTGAATACGACGGCGCCGGTGGTTGTTACGAAAAAGATGACTTCGGTGTTATTGGCTCGGGCACGCCCTTTGCCGAGTCAGCGTTGCGGCTCGGATATCGCGATGGCCTGTCATTAGCGGAGTGCATCGAACTGGGAGCACTCGCGATCTACGAAGCGGGCGACAATGACCCCTTCACCGGCGGTCCAGACTTTGTACGCGGGATTTTTCCAATCGTCGTAACGGTCACTGCAGATGGCTTCACTGAACAGCCCGAGTCAGAGACGCGGACGATCTTTGAGACAATCAACCAACGGCGTACGGCCAGTAAGGGCCGAGCAGGCGGGGATTTGCGATGACGATGCCTTTTTACGTAACGCCAGAACAGCAGATGAAGGACCGGGCAGAGTACGCCCAGAAGGGTATTGCGCGAGGGCGCTCGCTGATTGCCTGCATCTACGACGACGGTGTGTTGTTGGTCGCCGAAAACCCCTCAGCCTCGCTAAATAAGATCAGTGAGATTTACGACCGTATAGGTTTCGCTGGAGTGGGGAAGTACAACGAATTTCATGAGCTCCGTACTGCCGGAGTTCGGTGGGCGGACTCCACGGGTTTCCGCTACTCCCGCGAGGATGTTGATGCCCGCTCACTCGCGAACGTCTATGCGCAATACCTAGGAACAAGTTTCACCGATGGCGGTAAACCGCTCGAAGTAGAAGTACTTGTTGCTCAACTCGGTATTCGCAACAAACCCACGAAGATTTACCACATCGCATTCGAGGGCACCATTACGGACGAAACACGTTTTGCGGTCCTGGGTGGAGACAGTGAGACCATCAGAACACGCTTTGTCAGCGAGGGTGACGACGTAACCACTCTCGCGATCACTCTGCAACGAGCCGTGCGGGCGCTTTCGGGACCCGAAAGGTCCATCCCGGCCGCTGACCTGGAAGTTGCTCGCTTGGAGGACTTAGGAACACGACGGACCTTTAATCGGCTTAGCGACGACTTCGTCGGTCAGTTACTGGCCTAGGCGCAGCCCAAGGTCTACGGTACGGTTCTTTTATGCACCGGCGAATCTACGGTCTTGAAACTGAGTACGGAGTTACGTACAACCTCAACGGCCAGCGTCGCCTTAGCCCCGATGATGTTTCCCGCGTTCTCTTCCGCAAAGTTGTGGCATGGGGCAGATCAAGCAATGTCTTTTTAGAGAATGGTTCTCGTCTCTATCTTGACGTTGGAAGCCATCCCGAATATGCCACAGCCGAGTGCGACAACCTCTACGACCTTGTTGCACAAGATGGCGCGGGGGAGAGAATTCTCCAAAGCCTGGTGGCTTCGGCACAGCAGCAACTCAGCGACGAAGGCAGTCGCGGTTCTATTTATCTCTTTCGCAATAACACCGACTCGGCTGGTAATAGCTATGGATGCCACGAGAATTACTGCACTGAACGCGAAGAAGATCTCAAGCGTCACGAGCAGTTTCTCATTCCATTCCTCGTGAGCCGTCAAATCTGGAGTGGCGCCGGCAAGGTGGTGACCACCGCATCGCGTGGTACACACTTCGGGCTTAGTCAGCGTGCGGAACACATTTGGGAGTCAATCTCCTCGGCGACCACCCGAAGTCGCCCCATCATCAATACGCGCGATGAACCACATGCGGACCCGGAAAAATATCGTCGCCTTCATGTGATTGTGGGTGACTCCAACATGAGCGAATTTGTCACTTTCGTCAAAGTGGGCGCCACTTGCCTAATCCTTTCGATGATTGAAGATCGCCACACAATTTTGAGAGACCTCAGCCTCGAACAGCCCATCAAGGCATTTCGCGAGATATCCATGGACCCGTTCGGCGATGGTCACTGCAAAGTCCGACTGGCGAATGGTCGCGAAATGACGGCACTTGAACTTCAAGAAGAAATCTGTGAGCGAGTTGAGGCATACGTTGTTAAGCGGGACATTCCTGGGGACCAGCTCGAAGCATTACGGCTTTGGCGGGGCGTACTGACGCAACTGCGAGTCGATCCACTGGCCTTGGCGGATCGCCTCGACTGGGTAGCGAAATACTCTCTCATTGAGGCCCTTCGCGCGAAGGGGAATCTCCCCCTTACTGACCCCAAGGTCCAGCTCATTGATCTCCTGTACCACGACACCGATCCGCAACGGGGCCTCTACCACCGCCTTGCCTCTAAGGGGAACTTGATTCGCATGGTTGACGAGTCGAGCGTTCAGGCCGCGGTGACTCAGGCGCCCGAAACTACGCGAGCCCGGATGCGAGGCGCTTTCGTGCGTCGCGCCAAAGAGAAGAATCGAGATTTCACAGTCGACTGGGTGCACCTCAAACTGAATGACCAGGTCCAGCGCACGGTGTTAATGAAGGACCCATTCAAGAGTCATGACGATAGATTCGATCGCCTACTCAATTCTCTCTAACTCGGAACAATATGCCCCGACTAGGGTGGTCTCTTGTGAACGATGAGCAGAAGCACCACGTCCAGAAAATCGTTGATGAGGTCCATGAAGCCGTCGAGGATGCCTCGGAGCAGATAGCGCAGACCGGTAAGACTCTTATCCGTTGGATAGTTGAATGGCTGGGCATCATTCTGGTTGCCCTAAGTGCGGCATTTCTCATTCGTGCGTACGTGTTCCAGACGTTTTACATACCATCCGTTTCGATGGTGCCCACCCTTCAGGTTGGTGATCGCATTATTGTCTCCAAGCTTTCGACGGCCTTTGGTGACATCAACCGAGGAGACGTAATTGTCTTTAAACACCCTCCTCGAGAGCAGTGTGGTGGCGATACTGGACCTAATTCTGACCTGGTAAAGCGGATCATCGGCATGCCAGGAGATGAATTAACGAGTCGTAACAACACGATTTATGTCAATGGTAAAAAATTGGTTGAGCACTGGCAGCACGATCCCAACCTGGGCAGTGACATCGGCTACGTGAAGGTTCCGGAGGGTCAATACTTCATGATGGGCGACAACCGGCCAAGTTCGTGTGACAGTCGCATGTGGGGGACCCTGCCGAAATCATTGATTGTTGGCAAAGTCGTACTCCGCATCTGGCCGCTCTCCCATTTCGGGCATCCGTAGCACCAGGCCCTGAATAGGGTCCTACAATGGCAATGTGTTCAACCTGAGCCCTTTCAAGTTGATGATCATTGTGGCAGTCATATTGATCTTCCTCGGCCCCGACAAGTTGCCACAGGCGGCGCGCCAAATTGGCGAGGGATGGCGTTCGCTCAAGAAGTTTCAACAGCGAGTGGAGACTGAAGTTCGCGAAGCAATACCGTCACTGCCCAGCAGCGGCGACTTGGCCCGCGTCGTTCGCAGTCCTGTAAATCTTCTCAATGAAATTGCCAGTCGAACACAATCAATCGACGACATGGGCGACATCGAGGACGGTCCTCTGCCTGGCGAGTTGCACTCAGCCGAGCCCGCCCCAGAAGCTCCATCTGCTGGCGAGTACGTTCCACCACCGCCGCCACCTGACCCCTCTTGGAATTGAGTAGTTGTGGAAACCACTGTTAAAAGAGCCTCTCGAGGAATGACTCTCGGGCAACATCTCGCTGAAGCCCGTCGCCGGATTTTGTTTAGTTTCCTTGCTGTCGTCGTATTCGGAATCTTGGCCTTCGTTGAGTACAACACAATCCTGACATTCCTGGAGCAGCCATACTGCGATTTGCCATCAGTTAAGGCCTCAGCTGAGGCCTGTCAGCTGACGGCTATTGGAGCTGTGAGCGCATTCTCCATTCGCATCAAGATTGCCTACTACTGCGGCTTTCTCTTTGCTTCTCCAGTCATCCTCTGGCAGATCTGGCGCTTTATTACCCCGGGCCTAAAAAAGAAGGAGCGGCGATACGCGCTCTCGTTCCTCGTTGCGGCGACCGTTTTCTTTGCCGGCGGCTGTTCGATGGCTTTTTTCATGTTCAACCACGCCCTCCAGTTTCTTAACGCCATTGGCGGCGAAGGAATTGCAACGCTGTACACCGCCGACTCCTACATCGGGCTAATCATCTTGATGATGTTTGTCTTTGGTTTAACGTTTGAGTTTCCTGTGATCTTGGTTGGCCTCCAGTTGGGCCGCATCGTCACTTCACGCCAACTGCTGAAGTTCTGGCGCTACGCAATCATTTTGATTACCGTCGCTTCGGCTGTTTTCACCCCCAGCGGTGACCCACTCTCAATGATGGCAATGATGATTCCGCTGCTTGCGTTTTATTTCCTAGCCATCGGCGTAGGAAAGTTGGCCAAGCGGTGA
>WLKR01000046.1 GCA_009701115.1 Actinomycetota bacterium
GTCAGCGTTCAAGATAAATAGCGCCCGCTCCATGTTTTCGAGGTTGTCGGTGGCGCTAAACAGGGTCGGCTTGGTCGCAAAGTCTTCAAGAATCTCTTCGTACAGTGCAGCATTGGGATTGGCCATGGGCTCTCCTTGGTTCGAGAGCCACATAGTGCCGGTGGGCTATGACAAAGGTTCTGTGGGTGAGGCCGCTCGCTCGGCATGCTGCCAGGGAATGAAGGGGAGGGCCACAATTCCCACCGCGAGTAACACCTGGAGCACTATCACCCACGGCTCGCCCCACATCTTTTTCAGTATGTCACCCGCGGAATACTCCGCGACAGTGGCAGCTCCGACGTAGAGCGAGTAGCTGACAATGCGCCCGAAGAAGTAGGCCGTGGTGACGAGCCAAAGTTGCATGCGTAGGAGTCCCGCCGCAATAAAGAGTTGACCGGAGGGGAGCGGGGATACAACAAACACCGCTAGTAGGGCAAAAATACCCTTGCGGTGTCCCTGCAGGAGTGCGTGCGCCGCCTCAAGGTTGTCTTGCGCTCGCTTCGGAACGTACCGCTGCAGCTTGGAAGCTCCCCTCGCAATCGCGTAGCGACCGAATGCTGAAACAGTGGCGCCGATAAGCACCAACCAAACGGGGTTGAGGTCCCATCGAAATTTGGCAAACACTAAGACGGACCACACGGGTGGTCCGAACATCGGAATGAGTGACACTCCAAAGACGATTACCGCCAGAAGGAGATATGTCGTCACTCTCACAGATTACGGGGCTAGGTTCTGGCAATGGAGTGGTGGCAGACAGCAGTTTTTTACCAGATCTATCCCCGGTCGTTTCTCGATACCGATGGAGACGGGGTCGGTGACCTCAATGGGATCCGGAGCAAGCTTGATTATCTCGTTGAGCTAGGCGTTGATGCACTCTGGATTTCTCCTATCTTCCCGTCGCCGATGCGTGACTTTGGTTACGACGTTGCGGACTACTGCGGTGTGGACCCAACGTTCGGATCGCTCGACGATCTCGATGCGCTGGTATCTGAATTGCACGCCCGTGGGATGAAGATCATCTTGGATTGGGTTCCTAACCACACGTCGTCGGACCACCCGTGGTTCGTCGAATCCAGTGCGAGTCGAGATAGTGCCAAACGCGATTGGTACGTCTGGCGGTCGCCGACGGAGAGTGGCTCGCTCCCCAATAATTGGATACGGGCTTGGAGCGATCAGCCGGCTTGGACGTGGGACGAGACAACCGAGCAGTACTACCTGCACTGCTTTCTCCCGAGTCAACCGGACCTCAACTGGGACAACGTGGAAGTTCGAGCAGCGATGCACGACACCCTCCGCTTCTGGCTCGATCGCGGTATCGACGGATTCCGAATGGATGTCATACATCTGGTGGGTAAGGAGCTCGAAGTTGATGATGACCCCGAAATGGCCGCGCTGTCGCACGTACCACTGAATGACGTGGCAATTACACACGAATACCTTCGAGAAGTTCGCGCCGTCATGAATGAATATGACGATCGAGTTTCCGTTGGCGAGGTATACCTCTTTGACCCGAAAGCCGTTGCCACGTACTACGGAAAGGGCGACGAGCTACATCTTTCGTTCAACTTTGCGAGTCTCATGACCCCGTGGCGAGCCGAGTCGTGGCGAGACCTCGTTGCCGAATCAGAAAATATGCAACGCACCGTTACGGCGTGGTGGCCAACGTGGGTGCTGTCCAATCACGACAACGCGCGTGTGGCTTCACGATTAGGTGGGGACGCGGCACGTGTGCGAGCGGCCATGATTCTCCTCCTGTCGTTACGGGGCACCCCATTCCTCTACGCCGGTGAAGAACTGGGGCTACTAGACGCTGAGATTCCGACGGAACGGATTGTCGATCCGGGCGGACGCGATGGCTGTCGGGCACCGATTCCGTGGTCGAATCGGCCGGGTTGGGGCTGGCCGACCGACCCATGGTTGCCATTCGTCGATGACGTCGCCACGGTCAATGCCGAAGCTCAGACGGCCGATCCTGATTCGATGTTGAACTTCACCAAAGCGTTACTACAGATGCGTCGCCGGCACACCGCCTGGCGCATAGGAGAATTGACGAAGCTCCAGGTAGTCGGTCACGTGCTCTCATTTGAGCGCGTCACTCAAGATGATCGGGTGGGAGTTGCCGTGAATTTCGGCAAGTCTCAAGCGAGACTCCCGTGGGAGCAATCACATATTCAACAGTCATTTGGAACCGTCACGCCCGAGGGCGAACTGCCACCAGGTGGTGCAGTATGGGTGGAGTTCACCTAAAGCTTTGACGAGGTATCCCGCGTACCGAGCGTCTGCTGGACGTCTGGAACCTCGAACGTGCGACCACCGGAAATCTTGTTCGTAACGTGCTCCCCGAGTGTCGTGGGTGCGTACTTAGCGGGGCTGTCCTTCGCCACAAACTGCGGAAGCACAGAGAGCGGTGTGTCAAAATTTCCATCTTGAAACAGAGCAATGGATCGACGCGGAGTACCGCCCGGTGCCATGGTGGGCACCACTCGATGGATCGTGGATTTCCAATAGTCATTGGTCCACACCGCAAGCGCGTCACCGACATTCATGATGAAGGCACCGGGCTCTGGAGTTACATCAACCCACTCGCTGGCGTCACTCAGTATCTGCAAGCCAGGTCGGATGTCGGCGAGCAGAATCGTGAGAATGCCGTAGTCAGTGTGCGCACCTAGGGCCATCTGTTCTTCGTCGAGTTGGGGTTCGTTCTCAAGCCGTTGGTACCAGTTCATACGCATAGTGACCACCGCATCGTTCATGCGCGACGAAAAGAAGTCACGTTCGAGTCCCAGCCCGAGTGATGCAATGTCGGCCATTGTCTCCGATAGTTCGCGGGCTGCGCGGTAGTAACGAGTGGTCGTCGATTCAAATTCCGGTAAACCTGCGGGCCAAACGTTTGGGGCGTGCGTATGAAGCCGTCCCGTAGGTTGACCATCGGGATCTTCACTCCCCATCACAAAGGCCTCAACCAAATCGGCCGGTCGAATATCCCCGACCGTGTAAGCAAAGCTTTCACTCTTGCGACCGGAGTAGCCCCGGTAGGACCCATCGGGCGGCGTGGCGGCTTCCTTCAAACCAACCGCGCGTTCGAAAAAAGAGTTCATTTGGTTCAGGGCGGCCCCTCGGAGTTCTTCGCTGACCCCGTGCCCCACAATTTGCAGGAATCCAAACTCGTGGCAGGCACTGTTGAGTTGACGGGCCACTGTTCGTTGGTCCTCAATGTCGCCAGAGAACCACGGTGCAATGTCAATTATTGGGATTGTGCTCATGCGTCCCTCCGCCATTGAGCGTAATCAAGAAGGCGACCAGAACTAATGTCGATTCGTGAATGTTCTTCAGCGTTGGTGGGGGGCTCAGTCCTTTCGCATGCGGATTGCCCTGATTGCCACGGTGGGGCTGTTGTGGCGGCTCTACTACGTGACTTTGGAGCAGCCTTATCGGATTTTGACGGATGAGGCCTGGTACGTCACGCAGGCCCACCGACTTTTCTCGGCTCATCCCTTCACTTCCCTCTTTGATTACAGCGTGCCAACGGCCCAACACGGTCCAATGCTGTCGCTCCTAGTCTCACCGGTTGCCTGGCTGTTTCCAGACGCCACCGCCGGCCTTCGATTTCTCATCCCATGTTTCGGCGTAATGACCATCGTGGGATTTGCGGTTTTGGGCAAGCAACTCATCTCGGATCGCTGCGGGGTTGTTGCCGCTTGTCTAGCGGCGCTACTGCCTGATTTTTGGATACGTGATGGCTTGGTGGTCTCGGAGTCGCTTTCCGTTGCCCTCTTGGTCTGGCTGCTCGTGTTATTGGTTTCGTTCCTACGCGGGCCTCGACTCCGAACGGCCGTCCTCCTTGGCATCGTCATGGGGGTACTCGTTCTCACCAGGGCCGAGTGCGCCGGCCTCTGTGTTCTACTCCTCGCGGTTGTGGGGTGGAAGCTTCGCAGCGAATTATGGAGCGCAGCTCGCCTTTCTGCAATCGCCCTCGTGGTGTCAGCCGTCGTGGTTTCACCGTGGGTGGCGTTTAACGCATCGCGTTTTCAGAGCAGCGTTCTACTCACCAACAATCTCGGCATCACGCTGGCCGGCGCTAACTGCCACGCCACCTATTACGACGGCCGCTACATCGGTTACGACACCCCGCAGTGTTGGAATGAGGCCCAGGACAAAGCTCGGGCAATTTCTTCAGATGAGGCAGTGCAGTCATCGTTCATGAAGACCATGGGCCTCGACTACGCCAAGGCGCACGCCACACGGATTCCACTCGTGATCGCTATGCGAGAGGCGTGGTTGACGGGTCTCTATCGACCCTCCTACGTTGTGTACATGTCGGCACTCGGGGGCCAACCGAGATGGGCTACTTGGGTGCAGTTAGTGAGCTTCTGGCTGCTGGGCGTAGTCGCCTTGGGGCTCGGCCTCTTGAAGAGGCGGGGAGGGCGAGGTCTCCTCGATCCCCTCCGTGGTCCCATAGTTCTCTACGTGGTCTTCACGCTTGTTCTTGCCGCGATATTTGTGGGGCATTGGCGTTATCGATCGACCCTCGACATCGCCGCCGTACTGTTCATCGCGTCCCGTCTAGCGGACTCTCGCCCGAAGGCAGTGCTCGCTGTAGACCAGCCGGTGTAGTCACGCGAGACGCAACGTCTCGGTGGCGCATCACTGTCCCCGTATGAATGCTTCAACGACCAACGATTGGACCAGTGAACGTGAAGTGCCTTCTTTCGAGTCTTGGCTCTCTCGACTCGGTCGCACGAAGGTAGATTGTCACTCATGGCTTCACCACTTCGAGTTCGCGGTTCGGTGATTTTCGTTGCCGATTTGCCAGCCATGACCAAGTTCTATCGGGCAGTCACGGCGTGGCTCATCACGGAGCGTGGGAAGAATCACATTCGCCTGGGCATGGATGGTCAAGAGCTCGTAATCCACCAAGCATTCGGGGTCGATGCCGGTGAAGAAGTGGGCCCCCGTGTTGAAACGCCGTTGAAGCTCGTTCTCCTTGCGGAGGACGCATCGATCTCCGAGACGGTCGAGGCCGAGGGTGGCCAACTCATGCGGAAACGGCAGTGGTCGGACGCTGGTTTTGTGCATCTCGACGCCGTCGATCCCGAAGGCAACATTTTCCAATTGGTATTCCCGGAGTAACTATGTCAGCTCAATTCATTTTCACTATGCGCGACCTTCGGCGGTTCTATCCACCGGACCGAGAAGTATTGAAGGGCATCAACCTTTCGTTCTATCCCACCGCCAAAATCGGTGTCATTGGTTCGAACGGATCGGGTAAGTCCTCGCTGATTCGAATCATGGCGGGCCTTGATGATGGCTTTTCGGGCGAAGCACGACTCACGCCAGGCTTTACCGTCGGGTACCTGTCTCAAGAGCCGGAGCTCGACCCGACGAAGGACGTCTTGGGCAACGTGGCGGACGGCGTCGCCGAAATTCGCGACCTCCTGGTCAGATTTAATGAAGTCTGTGCCGCCATGGGCGACTCTGACGCAGACTTCGATGCCCTCCTGGATGAACAGGCCACGTTGCAGTCAAAGATTGATGCGGCCAACGCGTGGGACCTCGAACGCACTCTTGATATTGCCATGGAGGCCCTCCGTCTTCCGCCGGCCGACGCCGATGTCAGCGTTTTATCGGGTGGTGAGCGCCGCCGGGTGGCCCTCTGTCGCCTCCTGCTCTCTAAGCCCGACCTACTCCTCTTGGACGAGCCCACGAACCACTTGGACGCCGAGTCGGTTGCGTGGCTTGAGCGAGCCCTCCAGGAGTATCCCGGAGCGGTGGTCGCGATTACTCACGATCGTTACTTCCTAGACAACGTGGCCGAATGGATTCTCGAACTCGACCGGGGCGCCGGAATTCCGTGGAAGGGTAACTACTCCTCCTGGTTGGAGCAGAAGGGGGATCGACTGGCGGCCGAAGAGAAGGCCGACAAGAACCGCCAAGAAGCGCTTCAGCGAGAACTTGAATGGATTCGGATGTCTCCGCGGGCTCGACAGAGTAAGGGTAAGGCGCGCCTCAACGCCTTCAATGATCTCGTGACGGAGTCAGAGTCGGCCGACAAGCGTCCCGACAAGATGGAAATAACGATTCCTCCCGGACCTCGTCTTGGTGATCTAGTAATCAATGCCGAACATCTTCAAAAGAGTTTTGGCGATCGAGTGCTGCTCGACGATCTGAACTTCATTCTGCCTCCCGGTGGCATCGTTGGTGTTGTCGGACCTAACGGTGCGGGAAAGACCACGCTGTTTCGCATGCTGGCCAAGGAGCAGACCCCCGACGGCGGAACCCTCACCGTGGGGCCCACTGTGGAGTTGGCCTACGTCGACCAGTCGCGCGACAATCTCGATCCCACCGCCACCGTCTTTGACGAAATCAGTGGTGGTGATGAGCACATCATGGTTGGGCGCCGCGAGATTCACGCTCGCGCCTACGTCGCAAGTTTTGGCTTCAAGGGGAGCGACCAGCAAAAGATTGTTGGGCAACTATCGGGTGGAGAGCGCAACCGCGTGCAGCTAGCGAAAGTCCTTCGTGCCGGCGGCAACGTCCTGCTCCTCGACGAACCAACCAACGACCTCGATGTTGACACTTTGCGGGCGCTCGAAGAGGCGTTGCTGGGCTTTCCCGGCTGTGCCGTTGTGATTAGTCACGACCGGTGGTTCTTAGACCGCATTGCGACACACGTGCTCGCATTTGAAGATGAGGCCGATGTTCGCTGGTTCGAAGGCAACTTCTCAGAGTATGAAGCAGATCGCCGTAAGCGATTCGGAGCTGGCGCCGACCAACCGCACCGCCTCCGTTACAAGCCGTTGGTACGCGACTAGTTCGAGCTGAGGTCAGCGTCTTCGAGCAGGGCTCGGATTTGACGACCAATTTCACGAGGGTTACCAGCCACTTCACCGATGACGTCGCCCTCGACGGTGATGTCATCACCGGGCATGTAGAGCGAGGCTCGGTATCCTCGACCGCTACGACCAATAATCACGACATAGGGCATGCCGTCGACGCCGGAATCGCGCGTGGCCATGATGGTGCTACCTTCGCCGGTCGTCACGTCCCACAACGGGGTCTGCGCCGCCGCCACGATTCGATTCAGTTCAGGATTTCCAAGGGCTGCCATAGAACGCCACGATACGCCACTTCGGTGACAATTACGTCCCCTCGGCCCTTGGCTTACCCGTAGAGTCCTAAGTACGTCCAACCAACGAGGCCCACATGTCAATTCTTAAGCGGCCTCATGGTCACGTTGATCTTCTTGAAGAGATCGCCCCTGATGTTGAGGCGCTCTACAACCGACACCTCGAAGCACCTCGGGATTGGTTTCCGCACGAAGCGGTCAACTGGGGCACCGGTCGTGACTTTGCGGAGTCACCGTGGTCGGCCGAGGACTACCCACTCGCCGCCGGTGTGCGCAGTGCTATTTACGTCAACCTCTTGACTGAAGACAATTTGCCGTATTACACCAACACGCTGTTGAGCCACTCCAGTGCGGGGCACCCGCTAGCTGACTGGAATCACCAGTGGACAATGGAAGAAAACCGTCATGCCATGGTGATGCGCGACTGGGTCCACATCAGCCGTTGCATCGACCCCGTCCTTTTGGAAGAAGGTCGCCGCGTTCAGATGAAGACGGGCGAAGTGCCGCACCCCGAATCACTGGCGGACCTCATTACCTACGTGGCCTTTCAGGAGCGCGCGACACAAATTGCTCACCGCAATACGGCCACCAAACTGCCGAAAGAAGACGTAATGGGTCGACGCATCCTCGGTCTGATCGCTGGCGACGAGACCAAGCACTACATGTTCTACCGCGACCTCGCCAAAGCGGCATTTGTCATTGATCCGAGCGCCATGATGATCGCCGCTACGAAGCAAGCCATGAGTTTCGCCATGCCGGGAACTGGTATCCCGGGCTTTACGCGCCACGCGGTGCGAATCGCGCGAGA
>WLKR01000047.1 GCA_009701115.1 Actinomycetota bacterium
GGGTGACCCGTGGGGTCTTGGAAACTCGAAGCGCACCGAGTGGCTCAGCGCGCTGGACTTCGAAGTGCCCATCATCGAAGACACGATTCCTGAAGACATTGAGTACCTCTACTGGGTCGGCTGCGCCGGTTCGCTCGACGAGCGTGGCCGCAAGCAGGTCGAGTCCACGGCCCGCATGCTGCACCGTGCTGGCGTGACCTTCGGCATCCTCGGTCCCCGTGAGGCCTGCACCGGTGACCCGGCCCGTCGTATGGGTAACGAGTACTTGTTCCAGGAGATGGCCAAGGCCAACATCGAGACCCTGAACTCAGTGGGCACAAAGAAGATCGTGGCCTCCTGCCCCCACTGCTTCAACACCATAAAGAACGAGTACCCGTCGCTCGGTGGAAACTACGAAGTGATCCACCACGCCGAGCTGCTGACCCACTTGATGAAGGTCGGACGTCTCCGTCCCGGCTTTAACTACAAGGGCACCGTTACCTACCACGACCCCTGTTACTTGGGTCGCCACAACCGCGTCATCATGGAGCCCCGCCAGGTCCTGGCCGGCATCCCCGGTGTTACGCAGGTCGAAATGGGACGTTGCCGCGAAAAGGGCTTCTGCTGTGGTGCCGGTGGTGCCCGGATGTGGATGGAAGAGAACATTGGCAAGCGCGTCAACATGGAGCGCACCAACGAAGCACTCGCCACGGGTGCCGACATCATCTCGACGGCCTGTCCCTTCTGCATGATCATGCTGGACGACGCCGTGAAGGCCAACGGTAAGGGTGACGAAGTTTCCGTCGTCGACATCAGTCAGATGATTGAAAAGTCCATCGGCTAGTAGCCAGCGAACTCAGCGAGAGCCCGCCCGAAAGGGCGGGCTCTTTGCTTTCCTGGACTATTTGCTATAACGAACAAAACAAAGTAATGTTCTTTTTGTTCGAATAGATGAGGTGAACTATGGAGAAGAGTCAATTTTCCCGACTTCGGTCGCTTCCCGGTACCCAGCAGTTTCTGGATTTGCTATCGAGCGCTGGTTACAGCGAAGAAGGGGAAAACCAGCGAACAATCAAGTTGGTGTTGTCTGCACGAGAGTCAGCAGAACTTCCCGCCGAGTTGGCCACGTTTCTCTTTGCAATGGTTGACGCCGTTCAAAGAGGTGGAGAAGTCACAGTGACCATGCCGCGAGATCTGATTTCGACACAAGAGGCCGCCGAAATCTTGGGTGTCAGCCGACCGACCGTTGTTCGATTACTCGAGTCGGGAAAGATTCCGTTCGAAAAGATTGGCAGTCATCGACGCATCAACAAAGGCGACGTCCTGTTCTATCGAGAAGCTCGTCGACGGGCGGAGTATCAAGCCTTCACCTTGTCGGTAATGGACGAAGATGAGGAAGAGGACTTTGAACAGGTGCTCTTGGAGTTACGTGAAGTTCGTAGACATCTTGCTGAGGTGCGAAGGCGCAGTTCGAACATTTGATACGTGCAATTCTTGACACCTGTGTCCTTTGGCCGAGTCGCCAACGGGACTTCCTGCTTTCCTTAGCGATTGAATCGACATTCGAACCCCTTTGGAGCTCAAGCATTCTCGACGAGCTGGCATATGAAACAAGACAAAAGCTCCAACGTTCTGGCGTGACCATAACGCAAGCCGAACTTGACTCAGCCAAACTGCTTGCTGAGATGCGACGCACCTTCCCTGAAGCCGAGTGTCGATACTTCGACGCAGCTCCGCCTCGGAGACGACTTCCAGATGCTGGTGACGACCATGTCGTTGAGGCGGCCATCGCTGGCTCTGCGACGCACATTGTCACCAACAACCTCAAGGACTTTCCTCCGGACGCGATGCCCGACTCATTGCAAATCGTCACCCCATCAGATTTCGTTACGGACATTGGCCTCCGTGACTCGAATGCCTGCTGGCGAGCTCTTGAAGAGATGGCCAGTCGGAGTGGAGAAAGGGGCCCCAAGCAATCACCCGCTGAAATCTTGGAGGGATTAGCCCGTGTTTACAAGTGGACCGCCCTCGCTGAATTTCTCGTCACCCAACTGCCTGATCGGATCCGGAGACCCATTCTTTAGTTCACAAATCCGAAACACTCCGCTAACTGTTTCGAAACTCAAGACCACCACACTGAGGGGGAGAGTTAGAAGGACAGCGCCGTCCTTCCTGAGGAAGGAAAGGAAGGGCTGTGGACCTATTGGCCAACATTCCCTATCCGGAGTGGCTGAACCCAGGTGACAATGCCTGGCAGCTCATTGCGGCAACCCTCGTCGGATTAATGAGTATTCCGGCGTTGGCAGTTCTCTATGGAGGACTTGTACAGAAGAAGTGGATCGTCAACACCATGTTGATGGTCTTCACCGGTTTTTCCCTGACCCTGGTCGTCTGGGTTCTCTATGGCTACAACATGGCCTTTGGAACTGCGGCGCACTTGGGTGGCAACGATTTCTTCAACAACTTGGTCGGCGTGCCGCACACGTTGTTGAATGCCGCTTCCTCACAGGGACAAGCGGTGTCGGACACCAACACGGTGGTGCCCTTCCACTTCCCAACGGCTACTTTGGCGTACTTCCAGTTCGCCTTCGCCGCCATTACCCCCTTGCTCTTCTTGGGTGGCCTCGTAGGCCGTCTCAAGTTCAAGGCCTGGTTGGTCATCGTTCCCCTGTGGATCTCGGTGGTCTATGTCGTTAACGCCAAGCTGATGTGGGGTGGCGGATTCTTCGCCCTGAAGGGTGCCGTCGACTTTGCCGGTGGATTCGTTATTCACCTCTCCGCTGGTGTGGCGGCCTTCGTGGGTGCGGCCATTATTGGACCCCGCCTCAAGCGCGACCGCACCACGGTGCCGAGCAACTTGATGATGGTGGCCATTGGTGCCGGAATCTTGTGGTTGGGCTGGAACGGCTTTAACGGTGGTGCTCCGTACTACGCGGGTGCCGACACTGGTTCAGCAATTCTTAACACCAACCTCGCAACCGCCGTCGCTGTGTTGACCTGGGTCTTCATGGACATGTTGTTGACGAAGCAGAAGAAGCCCATGTTCCTGGGTGCCATTAACGGCATGATCTGTGGTCTAGTGGGCATTACCCCGTCGGCCGGTTTCGTGAACGGCCTCGGTGCCATCATCGTCGGTTTCCTCTGCTCCTTTATTGTGTGGTTCGCCTGGAACTACTTGAGCCGGGTTCGTCCCTTCTCGAAGGTCGATGACGCCCTGGGTGTGGTCTTTACCCACGGCTTCGCCGGACTCGTTGGTGGACTCTCCGTGGGACTCTTCGCTGACCCGAAGATGGCCGTCTACCTCGCTGATGATGGCAAGTCGGCCGCCTTCAGTGTCGGTGGTTGGTTCTACACCCACTCGTTCCACCAGCTCTGGGAGCAGTTCTTGGCTGCCGCCTGGGTCATCGGCTACACCGCCGTGGGAACGACCATTGTCTTCTACATCGCCAAGGTGATCGTTCGCGGCCTTCGAGAGACTGACGAAGTCCTAGAAGTCGGTGACCTCGCCATGCACGACGAAGAAGCCTTCCCCACCGAAACCTTTGCCGAGCGCGTTAGCGCCCTGTCCCGTCACTAAGAAGAAGAGGAACGAAGATTATGAAACTAGTTGTAGCGATTCTGAAGCCCTTCAAGCTCGATGACGTGAAGGAGCGGTTAAAGGCCCTCAACGTCTCGGGCATGACAATCACCGAAGCCCAGGGCTTTGGCCGTCAGCGCGGACACACCGAGGTCTACCGCGGTGCGGAGTATGAAGTGGATTTTGTTCCCAAGCTCAAGCTGGAGGTCTTGATCGACGACGCCCAAGTGGACGAAGTCGTTGAGGCCATCGTGTCAGCGGCCAACACCGGCAAAATCGGTGACGGCAAAGTCTGGGTCGTCCCGGTCGAGCAAGCCGTGCGCGTGCGCACCGGCGAGCGAGGCTCGGACGCGATTTAAGTTGAAATTGCACGTCAAAGGGGCCAGCGTGAGCTGGCCCCTTTGGACTGCAGTGACGGGAATTTTGGTCTAGGGTCTGAGAGTGAGCGTGTCCCAGTTGGTGACGTCGGTGCGGCTTCAGCACATGGTCAAGACCTTTGGTGACGTGCGAGCTGTTGATGATTTAACGCTCGAGATTCACGACGGTGAATTCCTCAGCCTGTTGGGCCCCTCGGGCTGTGGCAAGACGACCACGCTGCGCATGCTGGGCGGCTTCGAAGAGCCCACCAGCGGAACGATTTACTTCGGTGACGTCAACGTCACCGATCTGCCCCCCTACCGCCGTGATGTCAACACGGTCTTTCAGTCCTACGCCCTCTTTCCCCACCTGAGCGTGGCCGACAACATCGCCTTCGGCCTACGCCGTAAGGGTCTTTCAAAGGCGGCCGCGAGACTCCGCGTGGATGAGATGCTCTCCCTCGTGGACCTCGAGGGCCGCGGCGACCGCAAGCCCAACCAGCTCTCGGGTGGTCAACAGCAGCGGGTGGCCCTCGCCCGAGCTCTGGTCAACCAGCCCAAGCTCTTGTTGCTCGATGAGCCCATGTCGGCCTTGGATGCCAAACTCCGCAAGACCATGCAGCTGGAACTGAAGCGAATCCAGAGCCAAGTCGGTATTACTTTCCTCTACGTCACCCACGACCAGGAAGAGGCCATGGCCATGTCCGATCGGATCGTGGTCATGAACCGCGGTCGTATTGAGGGCATCGGCTCACCCCGTGACGTCTACGAACAGCCCAGTACCGAGTTCGTCGCTACCTTCCTCGGGGCCTCGAATCTGCTGGCCGCCACCCTAGAGCCCGGCTCCGGTGACGTCGCCGTGACTTCTCACGCGTACGGCACCTTTCGCAGCCCGGCCGCTCGTACGCCCCAGGGCCTCACCGGCGCGGTCAAGGTCGGGGTCCGCCCCGAGAAGATTCAGATCCAACCGCAGGGCGCAATCGTGAATTCTGCCGACAATTCCCTCACCGGCCGGGTCCTGGTTTCGACCTTCACCGGGGTCGGTAATCAGTATGTGGTGGCCGCCCCGCACGGGGAGGAATTTGTGGTCTACGCTCAGAACTCAGGGCAGGCTTACGTTCCTCGCAGCGGCGAAGAAGTTCTCTTGACCTGGCCCGTAGAGCACACGTTCGTAGTACACACAAGCGGAGACCCGTCTCCAGAAGGAGAATCATCATGAGCGAATTTCCCGAAAACATCGACCCCGCAATTTTGCGAGGCCTCTTATCACCACGCATTAGTCGTCGCCACGTGCTCCAAGCTGGCGCCGTCGCGGGTGCGGCCTCGGTCCTGTTGCCCTCGGTGGCTGATGCGGCCACCGGTGACGCTGCATGGTGGGCCGGTAAGACCAAGACCGGTGTGCTGAACTTTGCCAACTGGCCGTACTACATCGACTCGTACAACGGTCGCCACCCCAGCCTCGACAACCTCAAGACGACCAAGGGCATCACCACGACCTACAGCGAAGTGATCGAGGACAACCCGACCTTCTACCAGCAGATCCGCCCCAGTCTCCAGAACGGCGACTCCATCGGCTACGACATCATCGTCATGACCGATAACGCGATTGGCCTGCGCTACCTGCTCAACGGCAACTACTTGATTCCCCTCGATGACGCGGCGCTCGTTAACTTCAAGAAGAACGCCAGTGCTTCGGCCAAGGCCGTGTACGCCAACAGTGGCAAGCGCCTCATCCCGTGGCAGTCGGGTATGACCTCCCTGGCCTACAACAGCTCCAAGGTCTCGACGAACACCAAGTCCCTCAAGATGGCCTTTGACACCTCGTCATCGAACGTCGCCAAACTGCGCAATCGCGTCGGCATGCTCAGTGACCCCATTGAGCTCGGCAACATCGCCCTCTTGGCTCTCGGCAAGAATCCCGCGACCTCGACGCCATCCGACTGGCAGCTCGCCGCCACCAAGCTCCGCCAGCAGCGCGACAGTGGTTTGGTGAAGGCCTACTACGGCAACGACATCATCAACGAACTGAAGCAGGGCAACCTCTGGGTCGGCCAGGTCTACTCCGGTGACGTCTTCCAGGCCCGCATCGGTGGTAACAAGAATCTCAAGTTGATGAACCCCACCGAAGGTGTCTTGCTCTGGACCGACAACATGTGCATCCCGAAGGGTGCCGCGCACCCCCGTGACGCCATGACGGCCATTGACTACTTCTACGACCCCGCCGTGGCGGCCGTGCTGGCCTACTACGTGAACTACATCACGCCCGTTCCTGGCGCCAAGGCCAAGTTGACCGCTCCGACGAAGGGTTGGCAGGCCACCACGATGACCAACCTGAAGAAGGACATCGGGGTCGCCGCCAGTTTGATCACGGCCGCTCCAGAAGTCTTCCCCACGACGGCCTACAAGTTGAAGAACTACTACGCCTTTAAGACCCAGGGCGAGATCGACACGTGGAACGAGAAGTTCGCTGGTATTCCTACCGGTTCGTGAGTCGACTGTCTACTCGACGACGTGGCATTAGCCGGCTAGCCCCGTATCTTCTGGGGCTGCCGGCCTTTGTCTGGCTAGGGGTCTTTTTTCTCGTCCCGCTGGGACTGATGTTGGTCAAAACATTGCAGGAGTGCAACCCCGCGACGGGTGCCTGCGTCATGACGTGGCATTGGTCGTCCCTGAGTGATGCGTGGGCGAACTCGTCAACGATTATTTTCCGCAGTTTGACCTACGCCTTGATTGCGACCTTGATTGATTTGGTGCTGAGCTTTCCGATCGCCTACTGGATTGCCTTCTACGCCGGACGCCGGAAGAACTTCTTCCTCATCATGCTGCTGGTGCCCTTCTTTGTCTCCTTCGTAATCCGCACGGTCATCTGGAAGTTCCTCCTCTCCTCCGACGGCCTGGTGGTGCACACCCTCCAAGCGCTCCACCTGGTCTCCGCTGATTATCAGATTCTCGGCACCACCGGGGCCGTGATTGCGGGACTGGCCTACAACTTCCTGCCCTTCACGGCCCTGCCGCTCTACGTCTCACTGGAGCGACTGAACCCGGCCCTCCTCGAGGCCTCCCAGGACCTCTACGCCGGTCGCATCACCACGTTCCGCAAAGTCGTGCTGCCACTGTGTGCCCCGGGAATTTTTGCGGCCTTCCTCTTGACGTTCATTCCGGCCTTTGGTGACTACATCAACCAGCAGGTACTCGGAGGCTTCGCCAACACCATGGTCGGCACGGTCATTCAGAATCTCTTCCTCGTCAACAACGACTTCTCGGCCGGCTCGGCCCTCTCGGTAATCGTCATGGGCATCTCGCTGGTTGGCATCGTTATCTACGGCCGTCTCCTGGGCTCTAAGTCGATTGGTGACTTCGTATGAGCCGCAAGCGTGGCCGTTGGCTCGGCATCTACTCCTACCTGCTGTTGGGCTATCTCCTGGTGCCGATTATCGGCATGGTCTTCTTTAGTTTCAACGACGTCCTGGCTGGTCGTCCCCAGATCTCCTTTGAGTGGAACGGTGCCACGCTGCGCTGGTATCGCGAACTGACCCAGGTTGTGGGCCTACCCCAGTCCTTCTGGCTCTCGATTCGCCTCGCCGTGGCCTCGACCATCATCGCCACCGCCATTGGCACGTTGTTGGCGCTGGCCCTGGTGCGTTACGAAGGCAAGAGATTTAAAGGCCGTCGCATTGTGGACCAGACGCTGTTTATGAACATTGCCGCGCCCGAGATCGTTATGGGCGCCTCACTGCTCGGCATGTTCGCGAGTTATCACATCGCGCGCGGTTTCACAACGCTCTTGATAAGCCACGCCGTTTTTTCGATTGCGTATGTCACCGTGACGGTGCGGGCCCGACTCCAAGGTTTTGATCGCCACCTCGAAGAGGCGGCTGGTGACCTCGGGGCCAAGCCCCTCACCACGTTTCGCTTGGTGACGATGCCGATGATTATGCCCGGTGTGTTGGCCGGCGCGATGATGGCCTTCGCACTCTCGCTCGATGACTTCGTGGTTTCCA
>WLKR01000048.1 GCA_009701115.1 Actinomycetota bacterium
CGGCGTAGCGGACTCGCAGTTGATCGCGCGTTTGACGGACGGTCAATGAAGTCACAGCTAAAGGCGGCCGACCGATCGGGTGCGCGAGTGGCCATTCTGGTAGGTCCTCAAGAACTCGAAGCTGGCACTATTACGATAAGAGACCTACGGGCAACGAATGATGACAATCGGCAGAAGCTGATCCCTCGAACAGCGCTGGTAGATGCGGTGCGTGAAGCAATTGAAACGAGCATGGACTAATGACGACGAACTACGAAGCAACCAGCCTCCGAGACCGGATGTGTGGCTCAGTTTCAGCGAGTGACATTGGCGCCACGCTCACTGTCTGCGGGTGGGTGGCGAAGCGCCGCGAACACGGCGAGCACCTCGCCTTCGTCGACCTTCGTGACCGCTCGGGTCTTCTTCAGGTAGTTGTCGATGGCTCGGTTGATGTGCGGAGCGAATACGTTCTGCGCGTTACCGGCACTGTGTCGGCACGTCCAGAGGGAACAGTTAACGACAAGCTCGGTACTGGTGCCATCGAGTTGACCAACTGCACCGTGGAGATATTGGCAGCCGCAGAGCCGCCACCGTTCCAGCTCGACGATCGTGTGGATATTGACGAACAAGTTCGACTGCGCCATCGCTATCTCGATATACGTCGTGAGCAGATGCAGAAGAACCTTCGCTTACGTGCTCGGGTGAACTCGGCGCTGCGAGCCGCAATGGAACGCCAGGGCTTTTGTGAGGTTGAGACACCGTTGCTGTGGGCGCCCACCCCCGAAGGTGCTCGGGAGTTCGTCGTGCCTTCTCGCCTTCACCCAGGCGACTTTTACGTCCTACCTCAGAGCCCACAGATCGCGAAACAACTCCTCATGGTGGGTGGCTTTGATCGCTACTACCAGGTCGCTCGATGCTTGCGCGACGAAGATCTCCGTGCGGATCGTCAGTTCGAATTCACACAGCTCGACCTTGAGGCGAGCTTTGTAACTCAGCTCGACATTATGGAATTCGTCTCGCAGGCAGTGCTCGACGGTGCCGAAGCGGCCACTGGCGAACGACCCAGCACGATCGACACTATGACGTGGGCCGAAGCGCTGGATCGGTATGGTTCCGACAAGCCCGACCTTCGTTTTGGCATGACCCTCCAAGACCTTTCAGACGTCTTTGAAGGTACGGAAGTAAAAGCATTTGGCGCGCCAACCGTGAAGGCCATCCGGGTAACCGGAGGGGCTACGTTCACGCGCTCCAAGCTTGATGCATTGACCGAACGAGCCAAGGGGCTAGGTGCGAAAGGTCTGGCCTGGTTCCGGATCACTGAAGAAGGTCTCGACTCGCCGCTGGACCGGTTTCTCGGTGAAATCGAACGGGCGGCGATTAGAGAAGTTGACGGTGCCGAAGTAGGGGACTTGATCTTGGTTGTCGCGGACGAGTATGCCGCTGCCTGCAAAATTCTGGGTACGCTTCGTGCCGACCTCGGTTCCCCTCCGGTATCGCAGGGTCCCCACCGATACGTCTGGGTTACGGACTTCCCAATGTTCGAGGGTCTCGACGAAGAGGGCAACCCTGTGTCGGCGCACCACCCGTTCACAATGCCCAACCTTGATGACCTGCATCTGCTCGAAAGTGACCCGCTCTCAGTTCGTGCGCAGGCCTACGACCTCGTGCTTAACGGGTGGGAGCTAGGTAGCGGCTCGGTAAGAATCCACCGTGCCGATGTGCAGTCCCGCGTTTTCACGGCACTCGGAATCAGCGATGAAGAGGCGGAGAATCGATTCGGGTTTCTGCTTGGTGCCTTCCGGTACGGAGCGCCACCCCATGCCGGTTTTGCGGTGGGCATTGACCGACTGGTGGCTATCTTTGCCGGCGAAGAGAACATCCGTGAGGTCATTGCATTCCCGAAGACCCAGTCCGGCACTGACTTGATGACCGGTGCTCCCAAGGAAATCACGGAACGTCAGGTTCGTGATCTTCGTATTCGCATCGCACCAAAGGTGTAGCCACGTCACTCTTTGATGCTGGTCTCGAGGAACGGTTGCGCCGTATTGCACCACTGGCCGAATCGTTACGTCCGCGTTCACTAGATGACTTAGTTGGTCAAGATCATCTGGTGGGCGCTAGCGCTCCTCTGCGACAACTAGCGGAGAGTCACTCCCTTAAGTCGTTGATCCTCTGGGGCCCAGCGGGAACCGGCAAGACAACAATGGCCCGGCTAGTGGCCGAAGCTGCCGGACTGCACTTTGTGACTCTCTCCGCCGTTTCGAGCGGCGTGAAGGACGTGCGAGAAGTCATTGAGTTATCGCGCCAACGTTTAGCCGAACATGGAGCCCGCACCTGTCTATTCATTGACGAGGTTCATCGTTTCAACAAGTCACAGCAAGATCTGCTTCTGCCAGTCACCGAGAGCGGTGAGGTAGTGCTAATCGGTGCCACGACCGAGAATCCCTACTTTGAGGTGAATGCAGCCCTGCTAAGCCGCACCACGCTTTGGAGGCTCAAGCCCCACACGCGAGAGAGTCTCACTCTCCTGGTGGAGCGAGGTCTAGCTGCCCGAGGAGCGACAATCGATGGCGATGCGCTCGATGTTCTGGTGCAGTCTGCTGAGGGTGACGGACGGGGTGTTCTGACTACTTTGGATGTGGCACTGGTGTTGGCGTCCAGCCATGAGAATGTCGTGACCCTCGCGGATGTTGGTGCGGCCCGAGACGGGCGAATAATTCATCAGTCCCAAGACTCCCATTACGACCAGGTCAGCGCATTCATAAAGTCGATTCGTGGCAGCGATCCGGATGCTGCACTCTTTTGGCTCGTGACTTTATTGGAGGCAGGGGAGTCGGCTCGCTTTATAGCTCGACGCTTAGTGATATTGGCCAGTGAGGACATTGGAATTGCCGACGGTAATGCCCTTCTCACTGCCGAGTCAGCGGCTCGTGCTGTGGAATTTGTCGGGCTTCCGGAGGCTCGGCTGACCCTGGCACACGCCACAATCCGCTTGGCACTCAGTCCGAAGAGCAATTCGGTTACCTCGGCATTGAGTGCGGTCACGGCTGCCATTCGCGCCGGTGCCTCGACTGAAGTGCCGGCACATCTACGCGATGGTCACTACCGAGGCGCGTCAGATCTCGGCCACGGGGTCGGGTACGCCTATCCTCATGACTTCCCGGGTAACTGGGTGGAGCAGCGCTATCTGCCAGACGGCATCGCTGGGGGCTTTTTTGAGCCTTCGGCCCAACCAGGCGAGTCACGACTGGTCGAGAATTGGCGCTCCATACAAGAAGGAATCCAAGGTCCGCCGGTAGAGTGAGAACGTGGAAGCGGCTGAATTACGACGTAGATTTCTAACATATTTTGAGGAGAATGGCCATGCCATTGTGCCTTCCGCGAGTTTGATTCCGCACGACCCGGAACTCCTCTTCACAATTGCCGGAATGGTGCCATTCAAGCCCTACTTCGTCGGCGACGAGACGCCAGCGTTTTCGCGGGCGGCCTCGATACAAAAGGTCTTCCGCGCTCCCGATATTGACCAGATTGGTACGACCAAGCGGCATCTCACATTCTTCGAGATGATGGGGAACTTCAGCTTCGGTGACTATTTCAAGCAAGAGGCCATCGAGTTTGCCTGGGGTCTCATTACTGAGAGTTTCGGGTTCGACCCAGAACAGCTTTGGGTGACCGTTCATGTGTCGGATAACGACGCCAGTGACATCTGGCAATCCGTTGCCGGAATTCGCCCTGAACGGATTCAGCGACTCGACGAAGATAATTTCTGGGCCATGGGTGATGTCGGCCCGTGCGGTCCCTGTTCTGAGATTCACTTTGACAAAGGTCCAAAGTACGGGTCTGATGGAGGACCCGCGCAAGGTGACGGTGACCGCTTCGTAGAGTTCTGGAATCTGGTGTTCATGCAGTACAACCGTGGCAGCGACGGCTCTTTGTTGGACTTGCCGCGGAAGAACATCGACACCGGTGCTGGATTCGAACGTGTTCTGTCAATTCGCAACAACGAAGACTCCGTTTTCTCCACCGACCTTTTCGCTCCGCTGATGGAGACAGCTCAGTCGATTGTGGGCAAGGCCTACGGCAAAGACGAAAATACCGACATCGCCATTCGACGTATCGCGGAGCACGGCCGTGCGATGACAATGCTGGTCTCCGACGGCGTATTGCCTTCGAATGAGGGTCGGGGATACGTGCTTCGTCGCATTATTCGACGGGCGATTTTGGCGGCACGCCGAGAAGGTGCCGATCGAGCGGTTACAGAGTCTCTCGTGACGGCAACCATCGCGAAGATGGCTGATGCCTATCCATCGCTCATTACCGATCAATCTCTCATCACCTCGATTCTTCAGCGTGAAGAAGACGGCTTCGCCCGCACATTGCGTGCCGGACTGTCCCTCCTCTCTGATGAAACTGAGAACGTGGTTTCGTCCAAATCTACGGTGTTCCCTGGAGACGTTGCCTTCAAGCTGCACGACACCCACGGCTTCCCTCTGGAACTGACCTCTGAGGTTGTTGAAGAGCGTGGGCTTACAGTGGATCGTGCGGCGTTTGACGTAGCGATGGGCGAACAGCGGACTCGCGCTCGAGCCGCAGCGAAATCTAAAGTCGTTGGTGTCGATTCCGTCTACCGAGAGATTCTCGACACCAGTGGTGTTACGACGTTTATTGGGCGCGATGCCGCTCGCTACAGCATTGAATCGACAGTTCTGGGTTCCATGACAGCCGCAGATGGCTCGGTTGAAGTCTTTCTCGACACAACGCCGTTCTATGCAGAGTCTGGTGGCCAGGTCGGTGATACGGGAACCATTGTGACTGAAACGGGCCGCATGGTCGTCGCAGACACCCAGAGCGTTCTCGGAGGCTTGGTATCCCATAGAGGCCAACTGAGCGGGGAGATTTTGCCCGGCCAGGTTGCTGTCGCCACGATTGACGGGCTGCGCCGTGACGCTGTTCGACGGAACCATACGGCCACCCACTTGCTTCACGCTGCATTGCGGACGGTGCTGGGTGATCACGTTCGCCAACAGGGTTCACTTGTTGAGCCGGACCGACTTCGTTTCGACTTCGCCCACACGAACGGTTTGGGCGTAGAAGAGATTGATGCGGTCTTGACCATGGTCAATGGTGATGTGGTCGTGAACGAAGCCGTAGATACGGTGGAAGCCTCCCGCCAGGAAGCCGAGGCCATGGGTGCAGTGGCCTTCTTCGGCGACAAGTACGGAGATCGGGTGCGCGTGGTGCGAGCGGGTGCGAATTCTCTAGAGTTCTGTGGTGGTACTCACGTGCAGCGACTCGGAGACATCGGGCAAATACAGATTGTCTCTGAGGCCTCTATCGGCTCGAATACCCGACGGCTTGAGGCTGTAACAGGCCTTGGCGCAATGCGCCGGTCTCGCGAGATGGAAACTGTACTAGCCAGCATTGCTGCGACTCTAAAAACAAGCCAGGACGAGGTTGTGCCATCGCTGGAACGGTTGATTGAGAAGCAGCGTGAGACTGAGAAAGCACTGACTGGTCTGCGCCAAGCTTCGCTCGCCGCGTACGCAGCCACGCTGACGGATGCGGTCAACGCTGGGGTTCTGGTGGCTCGCGTAGATGGCGTTTCGGTAGATGAGTTGCGAACGCTGGCGCAGGACTTACGCCAGCGTGGAGTCAAGCTTCTGCTGCTGGTGGGCGACGCAGGCGACGGGAAAGTGGCGATGGCCGTGGCTACTGATGGGACGACCGATGCCAAGGCTGTTGTTAAGGAGCTCGGAGCAATCGTGGGCGGCGGCGGCGGTGGGTCAACGGAACTAGCGACTGCCGGTGGCAAAAATCTCGATGGAATTGAAGAGGCTCTAGCAAAGGCCAAAGAACTGCTCGGGGGTTAGCCATGTCGCGCCTTATGGCCCTCGATCCCGGTACTCGTCGTATCGGTGTTGCCGTGTCTAACAGCGGACGAACAATGGCTTTTCCTCGTGAATGCATCCTTCGCGAAGGCGACTGGATTGCCACGTTGGAGTTTCTCGTGAGGGAAGAAGAAGTGCATGAGATTCTTGTCGGTAAGCCAGTTGCGCTTAGTGGTCGAGAAACTTCCAGTACGGCTATGGCGGCAGAATTTCTGGAAGAGATACGCAGGGCAATGCCAGATATAGCGTTCGTCGTCATCGATGAAAGGTTGACTACAGCCAGCGCAGCAAAGCAGATGGCCTCTGCCGGTAAGAGCCAGAAGGCGCAGCGCAAGGACATTGATAGTGCAGCGGCAGTTGTTCTGCTGCAAGGGGTTCTCGATGCACAGGCGTAGGCGACTATTTTTATTGGTACTGCTAGTCGCGGCAGTTCTGTTCGCGGGACGCCTGGCATGGTCGATACACCCATTGAGTTCCCCAGGAACACCTACTGTCATCAAAGTCGTATCAGGTGAGTCACTCTCTGAAGTTGCTGACGATTTAGCGGTTCATCACGTTTTGAGCTCGACACTTTCCTTCAAAATCGACTTAGCTATTTTTGGCGCCCCAATAATTCGCCCAGGCATCTATGTGGTGCGACAGAATTCCTCTCACGGCGCTATCCGAAAAGCGTTGAGTGGAGGTCCTAACGCCAACGTCTTGTACGTCACGCCAGGGATGACGATTCGACAAACGGCCCTTCAGTTAGCCACAATTAAAGACTCCGCGTATACGAGTGCCTTTAAGGCTGTCATCCGCGATGAATCAGCTAATAATGCTTTTGGGGCATCGAGCCTCGAAGGGTTGCTCGGCACTGGAGCCTACATAGTGGGTCCGAATGAGACGCCGTATTTATTGGTGCAACACATGAAGGATCGATTCATCAAGCAGCTCCGCCGAGCTGGCGTCACTCCTTCGACCAAGCTTCACGGTCTGAGTGCTTATGAACTGATCACAGCTGCCTCGATTATCGAAAAAGAAGGCTTCTACGAGAAGAACATGCCCCAGGTTGGAAGGGTGATCTTGAACCGCCTAGCGCGGGGTGGCGGCCTCCAAATGGATGCCACAATTCTCTATTCGCTGCAAAAGGATGGAGTGAAGGTGACTCCATCAATGTTGAAAATTGACACGCCCTACAACACGTATTTACACCCGGGTCTCACCCCTACACCGATTTGTCAGGTGGGGGCCACTGCCATGCATTCGATCATTGATCCACCCGCGGGTAAGTGGCTCTACTTTGTGGTTGTTGATCAGTCGGGAACCGAAGCGTTTGCTGTTACCTATAGAGAGCACCTGGCCAACATTGAACTTGCAAGAAGTAGGGGTCTGTGATGTTCAGATGCGGCGTGATTGGCTCTCCGGTGGGCCATTCCTTGTCGCCACGATTACACATGGCCGCCCTGAACCATCTAGCGATAAGTGGTGAGAGCGTCATCGTCGACGATGACGGAAGCGATCTGGGTCGGCTTAGTTCGACCGTGCATGGCTTTGATGCGCTTTCTGTGACGTTTCCCCTAAAAGAGCGCATGTATGGGCTTTGTGACGAGGTCGATGACCTTGCTCGACAAGTTGGTGCCGTGAACTCGGTCCGCATCGTTGATGCGCGCATTGTGGGTCGCAATGTTGATGGTGAAGGGTTTTGTCGAGCAATCGTCAGCGAACTGGATGTAGATGTCCGCGATGCAAGCGTTACGGTAATCGGAGCTGGGGGAGCCGCTCGTTCCATTATCGCGTCGTTGTTGAGGCGAGGAGTGGGCCGAATCGATGTGTTGCTTCGGACTGACCGTGGACAGCTCTCGATATTTGGCGATGATGGTCGTGTGCGTGGTGTCTCCGTGAGCTCTTATGAAGCGGACCTAGTCGTCAATGCAACCCCCGTGAGTCTGACTGGAGACTCCTCGCCGCTGCCAACCGTTGCGACTGGGAGCCAAACGGCCTTCATCGATCTGTCGTATGAACCGGCCGAAACGGCTTGGTTGGCCGAGCAGCGATTGATATCGTCC
>WLKR01000049.1 GCA_009701115.1 Actinomycetota bacterium
ATGATGCCGACGTTGGCCTGCATCATTTCCTGCAGGTCGCGCTGGATGTCGTAGGGGTTCTCACCATTCTCGCGGTTGAACGGAGCGAGAGCTTCGGCGATGGCCGCATCTACTTCACCCTGGTTCAACGTGGCACTGCCCTGGAGTCCTTCGATGTAGTCAGCGGCGCCCATTCCGGCGCGACGTCCAAAGACGATGAGGTCGGACAGTGAGTTTCCACCGCGACGATTAGCTCCGTGCATACCACCGGCGACTTCACCGGCGGCGAAGAGTCCGGGGACCTTTGTCGCAGCGGTGTCGGCATCGACCTTCACGCCACCCATGATGTAGTGACAGGTTGGCCCGATTTCCATGGCTTCGCGGGTGATGTCGACGCCGGCGAGTTCCATGAACTGGTGGTACATGGAGGGCAGGCGACGACGGATGAATTCGGCGGGACGACGCGACGCAATGTCCAAGTAGACACCGCCGTGAGGTGATCCTCGGCCGGCCTTTACTTCGGTGTTGATGGCGCGAGCCACTTCGTCACGAGGCAGAAGTTCTGGCGGACGGCGACCAGCGGCGTGGTCTTCGTACCAGCGGTCACCCTCTTCCTCGGTGTCAGCTGTCTCGCTACGGAACATGTCGGCGACGTAGTTGAACATGAAGCGTTCGCCCTCGGAGTTGCGAAGTACACCACCGTCACCACGGACACCCTCAGTTACGAGAATGCCTCGAACTGAAAGAGGCCAGACCATGCCGGTGGGGTGGAACTGGATGCACTCCATGTCGATGAGCTCAGCGCCGGCCCACATGGCCATGGCGTGACCGTCACCGGTGCCCTCCCAGGAGTTCGACGTGAACTTCCAAGACTTACCAACACCACCGGTGGCTAGAACGACGGCCTTGGCGGAAAAGGTAACGAACTCGCCGGAGGCGCGCCAGTAGGCGACGGCGCCGGCAATCTTGCCATCCTGGTCGTGGAGGAGACGAAGAACCTTGCACTCCATGAACACGTCGGTGCCCATCGAGACAACCTTCTGCTGCAACGTACGGATGAGTTCCAAACCGGTGCGGTCACCGACGTGGGCCAAACGGGCGTAGCGGTGACCACCGAAGTCACGCTGCAAGATCTTGCCGTCCTTGGTGCGGTCAAAGAGAGCGCCCCACTGCTCGAGCTCCCAGACGCGGTCCGGTGACTCCTTGGCGTGTAGTTCGGCCATGCGGTAGTTGTTCAGGTACTTACCACCGCGCATCGTGTCGCGGAAGTGGACCATCCAGTTGTCCTCTTCGTAGACGTTGCCCATGGCCGCGGCCATGCCACCTTCGGCCATGACCGTGTGGGCCTTACCGAGGAGGGACTTGGTGATGATGCCGACCTTGAGTCCGCGCTGCTTGGCCTCAATGGCGGCACGCAGACCGGCGCCACCGGCGCCGATGATGAGTACGTCGTACTCGTGGTGTTCAGTTGGGGTATTGGTTGACATTGGTCAGCTCCTAGAAGAAAACGAGGTCGCGGATGGCGCCACTGGACACGAGTCGGACGTAGACGTCAGTCAGCGCCACGACGAAGAGTGATGCCCAAGCAAAGTTCATGTGCTTGGCATTGAGAGGCGTCGCAAGCTTCCAGAGCTTGTGGCGGATGGGGTGCTGGCTAAAGCTGCGGAGCTGGCCACCACAGATGTGACGGCAGGCGTGGCAGGAGAGTGAGTAGAGCCAAAGCAGTGTGGCGTTCAAGGTCAAGACGAGCGAACCGACCGAAACGCCCCAGCCACCCCCAATGACGTGGAAGCTGCGAATGGCGTCGTAGGTCAAGAGCACGTTGAAAATCACACCGAAGTAGAAGAAGTAGCGGTGAGCATTCTGGATCACGAGGGGGAAGCGGGTCTCACCGGAGTAGTTGGTGTGCGCGTCGGCTACGGCGCAGGCTGGTGGGCTCCACCAAAAGGCGCGGTAGTAGCTGCGGCGGTAGTAGTAGCAGGTCATCCGGAAGCCCAAGGGGAAAATCAGGATGATCAGAGCGGGGGAGAGACTGCCGACATTGAACGCGAAGCCAAACGGGTTCGAGCCCTCAACGCACGAGTTCGAAAGACAGGGGCTGTAGAAGGGGCTAATGAGTTCGTTGACGCCGGTGCCGCCGACGAAGTAGTTCACACCCTGAAAGGCGGCCCAGGTCGCGTAGATCACAAATGAAGTCAAAATTGAAACAGTGATTACTGGCTGGAGCCACCAACGGTCTTGACGCAACGTGGACACATCAGGTCCTCCGCGCGTTCCTCCCAGTACCACCTGCGTCGAGCTTTCTACGGCTGTCACGGCTTTCCTCTCGTCAAACATCGGGCAAAAGTCGCTGTACGCAACCGATGTTCATTGTAGGCAATGTTTGTGCACTACTTCACAGTTGCCGCCCTTGTGCGGACCAATTATTTGCCCTACGTTCCTAGTACCGAGGTTCGGCCGTCAAAGCGAACCCGAACTCGGCAGGTCGCGCCGACCGATTCCACCTCTCTTGAATCGGTCGGCCACGCCTACCCCAGTGCTGAGCCGAAGGTCCCAGCGACTCCCTAGAGTTTCCCTATGAGTTCTCTCGTTACCCCTAGCAATCTGGCCACCACTTTGGGCGCCCTCAAGGCCTCCGGATGGGTGTCTCGCAGCATCCACGAAGAGATGCGCGCCAATCTCGAATCCTTCATCGCCGATGGTCGGCCACTCTCGTTGGGAGTCCAGGGCTACGAAGACACCGTTTTGCCCCAGGTGGAGACGGCCATCTTGGCCGGGCACGACATCATCTTGCTCGGCGAGCGCGGTCAGGCCAAGACTCGCATTGTTCGCTCTCTCACCGAACTGCTCGACGAATGGCTCCCCATCGTGGCCGGTTCGGACGTCCGTGACGACCCCTTCAACCCAATCTCCATCTTCGCCCGTGAACTCGTCACCGAGCGCGGTGACGAGACGCCCGTCGAGTGGGTGCATCGCTCGCGTCGCTTCGCCGAGAAGCTCGCGTCGCCCGATACGTCTATGGCCGACCTCATTGGTGAGATCGACCCCATCAAGGTGGCCTCTGGTCTCTACCTCGATGATGAGCGGGCATTGTCTTTCGGCCTCGTGCCCAAGTCCAACCGAGGCATCTTTGCTATCAACGAACTTCCCGACCTTTCGGAGCGCATCCAGGTCGGTCTGTTGAACGTGCTGGAAGAGCGCGACGTTCAGATTCGCGGACACTTGGTGCGGCTCGACCTCGACATGGTCGTCGTGGCCACCGCTAACCCCGAGGACTACACCAACCGTGGTCGCCTCATTACCCCACTGAAGGACCGGTTCGGTTCGCAGATCCGGACCCACTACCCCCTCGACATCGCCACCGAAATTGCGATTGTCCGTCAAGAGGCCCACCTCCCCACGACGACCAAGCAGATCGTGGTGCCGTGGTTCATCGACGACATCGTGGCTCGCGTGAGTCACGTGGCTCGCCGCAGTCACGTTGTAAACCAGCACTCGGGTGTCTCGGTGCGTCTTTCGATCGCCAACTACGAGACGGTCATTGCCAACGCGTTGCGCCGTTCGTTGCGCACGCACGAAGAGTCTGTGGTGCCGCGCGTCAGTGACCTCTCGGCCATGGTGCAGTCGACGCAGGGCAAGATCGAGATTGACTCGATGGATGACACCGACCCCAGTTTGTTGATTGCCGGACTCGTGACTCTGGCGACCCGTCAGTGCTTCACGGAGAACGTGGCCCTGGCTGAAGCGGGCGCCATCGTCGAGGCCTTCACCGAAGAAGTGATTGTCCACGTCGGCGACGATCTGCCAGCCCAGGACTACCTCAGCGTCTTGGCCCACATCCCCGTGCTGGAGCCACCGGTTCGCCGAATTGCTGGCCCCGACGCCGGTCCGGCCGAGATGGCCGCGGCCCTCGAATTCATTCTTGAGGGTCTCCACCTCACTAAGCGGCTCGCCAAGGATGCCTCGGGCGCGCGTGCGCTCTACCGGTCACGGAATCGCTAAATGGCAGTTCGGTACGGATTCCGGCGCCCCGGTGACGGGGACGATTTCGAAGACCTCGCGGCCGAGGACTTGCTGGAGTACGTCCTGGACGAGTTGCTGGAGTACGGCGACTTGGACGCCGTACTGGACCGACTGGCCTACGAGGGCCTCGAAACCCCCGACGGTGACCGCATCGAGGGTCTGAGGGACCTCTTAGACCAGGCTCGGGAGCGTCGTCGCCAACTGGAAGCTTCGGCCGACCCCGAAGGCCAGCTAGCCGAACTGATGAAGCGCCTCGAGCAGATTGAGGAACTCGAAGGTGAGGCCCTCGATGGCCTCCAAGCCGAAGCTGAAGCCTCGGGCGACGAGCGTCGACAGGAAGTGACGAACGACCTCGTTAACGAAAAGCGGATGCAGCGCGACCTCATGCCCGACCAGTTCGGGGAGCGCCTGAGTTCCTATCAGAACTACGACTTTGTTTCTTCCGAAGCGCGCGAAGCGTTTGAAGAGATGATGCAAGAGATTCGCGAAGACGTTCTCAACACCTACTTTGAGGCCAACAAGGAGTTCTTCGCCAATCCCGACGAGGCCGAGATGGGCCGCTTACGAGACATGATGAACGCTCTCTCGAATCTCATTGAGCAAGATCGCCGAGGCGAACCACTGGACCCCACCTTCGAAGAGTTCATGCAGGAGTTCGGAGACTTCTTTCCTGGTGCCGAGACTCTCGAGGACGTCGTGCGGATGATGGCCGAACGTGCCGCCGCGGCCGAAGCGATGTTTAACTCTCTCTCCGCCGAGCAGCAGGCCGAACTACGCGGCCTCTTTGGTCAAATGCTCGAAGATCTTGATCTCAACTCGGCTCTGAATCGTTTGGTGGGTAACTTGCGGCAGGCGACCCCCGACATCGACTGGCAGCGGGCCAATCGCTACCGTGGCGGCCAGCCGGGGAAGTTTTCGGAGGCGACGGACCGTTCGCAAGAAATTGCAGAGCTCCGCAATTTAGAACAATTCCTCGAGGGACCCGGGGGTGCTAACCGTCTCCCGGAAATCGACATCGAAGCCGTTCGCCGCAACCTCGGTCCCGACGCCGCCAAGAATGTTGAGCGTCTCCAAAAGGCCATGCGTGGACTCACGGAAAAAGGACTGGTTGACCGCTCGCAGGGGCAGACCAAGCTCACGGCTCGCGGTATGCGCAAAGTCGCTGGTTCGGCACTACGCGAACTCTTCTCTCAACTTCGCGGAGGCGCCTTTGGTGCGCACCGCCACGCGAGCACCTCTCGCGGCCACGACCGCGAGGAGACGTCCAAGCCGTGGGAGCCCGGTGAAGCGGTGAACCTCCACCTCGGTCGCACGCTGCGCAACGCGGTCTTTCGCCAAGGACCGGGCACGCCCGTGCGACTCCTGCCCGAGGACTTCGAAGTGGAAGAGCACGAGGCGACCGTTCGTTCGGCCACCGTTATTGCCGTCGACCTCTCCCTCTCGATGGAGATGCGCGGCAACCTCGGCCCGGCCAAGAAGATGGTGCTGGCCCTCTCGCACCTCATCCAAACGGCCTACCCGCGTGACTTCGTCACCATCGTTGGCTTCGGCGAGACGGCTCACGAGATCAAGTTCGAAGACGTGCCCTTCTTAACGGTGGACTACCAGTACGGCACCAACCTGCAGCACGCCCTGGCTCTCTCACGCCATCTCATGAGAGGGGAGAAGGGTACGAAGCAGATCATCGTCGTAACCGACGGTGAACCCACGGCCCACCTACAGCCCAACGGAGAGCCATTCTTCTCCTGGCCACCCGTCCGAGAGACCCTCTACCTGACGATGGCCGAAGTTCTGCGCTGCACTAAGGCCGGGATTACCATCAACACCTTCGCCCTCGACATCGAGCGGAGCCAGTTCCCCTTCGTGGAGCAGATCGCCAAGGTCAATGGCGGGCGGACGTTCTATACCGATATTGACAACCTGGGCCGTTACGTGCTGGATGACTTCGTCAAATCCCGTAGAAAAGCTTCCTAAATTCCCAATTAATACTTTTGCAAGGCCCCCCGCTCGGTATTAGCATTACTTAGTAATTGCACGATTTTCGTGCATAACTTTTCAAGGAGCCCGCCGTGAACACGACTCTGCTGCTATGTGACAACGCTGAAGTACACAATGGACGTCTCTACCTCATGGGTGGTGGCCTGACTTGGATCTGGGCCAATTTCCCTACGCCTATGGCCGTTGCGGGCCTTTTTGACCTCGAGCCTTCCGAGCTCGGTCGTGAGATGCAAGTCTCAATCCGCATCTTCCAAGAAGATGGCAGCCCCGCCATGGGCACCGATCCTAGTGGAAACACCTTTGAGTACGGCTTCTCCGACACGATCGTTACTCCCGCCAGTGACGCTACCCACGACGCCGAATTGGACTTTGTCTGGTCGGCCAAGTGGTTCGGTCTGACCCTCGCCCCCGGCGTGTACCAAATGCGTCTCATCAGCGATGAGACCGGTGAGACCGTCGGACAGCAGCACTTCACGGCCTACGCCGCCAACAACTAAGCGCGGCCGGTTAGACCGGTGCTTTCCACTGAAAAATTAGGGTTTAATTCGCCTTGACCCACGCCCATCAGGGAATTTCCATTTCCATTTGCATTGTGCGCGAATTTGGGCAACAATCACATCGTTGTAATTACAACGATGACAGCAATGGCGTTTCCTAGGAGGAACCGATGGATGACATCACAAGTTTGTTGAGTGGGCTCGAGAACCGCGGTTGGCAGTCTCGTGCGAACTGCATGGGCGTTGACCCTGATCTCTTCTTCCCCGAGCGCGGTGCTTCAACGCGTGAAGCCAAGGAAGTCTGTCGGGGCTGCGTTGTGCGTGACGACTGCTTGGAGTACGCCCTCGACAATGGCGAGAAGTTCGGTATCTGGGGTGGAATGAGCGAGCGTGAGCGCCGCCGTCTACGCCGTGCCCGCGCCGTGGAGCGACGGAGTGCCGCGAGTTAACTCGAAGTTTTTAGAAACGCCCCCGGGAATACCGGGGGCGTTTTCTTTTGCCACTAGCGACTGGTGGCTACGTTTTCGAGATGCGACTCAATAGTGAGTTGCTCGCTCAACCCCAGTTGTGTCCAACGGCTGGGTTCGATGGCATCGAGGACCGCGCGGGGCGCTAGCCCGACGAGTTCGCACTCGGCAATTGAGGCCCCCTCTGGCAGGAGCTCGACCAGGGCGTCGTAGGCGACGGCCGGACCGGTGGTGAGCGGGTCGACCAGATTGCAACTCACCTGAAATCGCGGACCAACGGCGAGTCCCAGTGTTCGGATGCCGGGGCGGCGCAATTGGCCCGCGAGGCGCTTGGCAGCGGCGAGGTCGACGCCCTCCACAAACATGTTCCAGGCCAGGAGGATGGACCGTTCGCCTACGGCGGTAGCCCCCACTTCCTCGTCCGGCAGGGCTGGTCCGAAATCAGGACTCAGCGTGACAAAGGCGGTTTTGCGTACTTCTGGCAAGGTGCGCTCGATGCCGTTGACCTCACCGTAGAGAAACGTGGAAACGCCGAGATCGCCGAGCCACTCGGCCGTTTGGTCCCGTAGCGCGAGAGCCTCGGCGCGTTGGGCCGGGTCAAGGGCCACAAAGGGCACCACGTCGACGACCCCAAATCGAGGGTGTACGCCGTCGTGGAATTCCAAATCGAGGGCATCAATGACGTTGCGCAACATCCATTGAACGTCGAGCAATAACTCGTCGGCCGAGTTGATGAGTGTGA
>WLKR01000005.1 GCA_009701115.1 Actinomycetota bacterium
AACCACCACGACGGCTCCGTTCATCGCTCCGCTCAGCGGTACGGTCGACCCGACAGGGCTCTCAGCGACTCGTCCCGCACTCACCATCAAGGTGGAAAACACTCCCGACGCACGTCCCCAGTGGGGGATTGACAGGGCCGATGTCGTCTACGAAGAGATCGTTGAGGGCGGTATCACCAGGCTGGCAGCAGTTTTTCAATCCAACGTTCCGGGGCGCGTTGGCCCCGTTCGATCGGTTCGCCGCACCGACCAAGCCATCGTCTGGCCCATTGGAGGCCTGTTTGCCTACTCCGGTGGGGCGCCGTATGCAGTGCAGAGCATCCAGACGGCCCCAGTGAATATCTACAGCGAGACAGGTGCTCGTGAAGGAATGTTCCGTGACCACTCGCGCTACGCGCCACACAACCTCTATGCCGTTCCTGCGAAGTTGTGGCTACACCAAGGAACGCCGACACCACCACCGGCCCTGTTCCACTATCGAGCCACGGGGGACGAGACGGGTGGAAAAAAGTCAGGCGGCTTCCTAATGGGCTTTCGCTCGGGATACGCCACGTCATTTCGTTGGAACGCCATCACGAAGTCCTGGGATCGCACTATCTTCGGTGCTCCCGATATCACAGCCACGAAAACCCGGGTGTCCCCGAAGAATGTCGTGGTGATGTGGATTACCTACAGGGGTGGCGTTGGCGCGATGGGCGCTGAAGGAATCATGGTCGGTACTGGTCGCTCGATGGTGATGACCAATGGTCGCACTATCTCTGGAACATGGACCCGTGCTTCCAAGAAGTCCAGAGTGATCTATCGCGATAGCAAGGGTGCGGAAATCAACATGACGCCGGGTCAGACGTGGGTGGAGCTAGCGGCCACGAGCGATCCAGTGACGTTCTTCCCAGCGAACTAGGCGGTTTCTACAGTCGCAGCGAGGCGACTCAATGTTTGTTCCATTGAGATTTTGTTCTTAGCGGGCCAGCCCAAAGGAAGAATCAAAAGCCCCCACGGTTTGCGGTAATCAAACGATTCACGCACCAAGGTGCCATCGGCCACCTCGTCGAGTTGGTAGCGCCAGACAAATTGTGCGATGTGGTGCCACGCAATCACGTGATTTTCCTCGAACTCCACAACGTGGTTAGTCGTCAGATACGAGGCCTTCATCTTCATGTCCATCGAAAATTTCGCCCCGAGGAAAAGCCGTTCCGGGGTGCCGGCTTTGGGCTGTACCACGGTGCCCGAACCGTCAATTTCGTGGTGTCGGTAGGGATTGGCAAGAATGTCAAAAATCTTTGATGCCGGTGCGTGAATCACGCGCTCGGCCGAAACGATGCGAGAGTTGCTCATAGGGCCACCCTAGGGACGAACGTGGGGTGAGTACGCTCAACACATGGAGCAGAGCATTGTTGAGAGCAGCGGAACCATCGCGGTGGCCGAACGGGTTGTCCCATGGGTTGCTTGGATCCCTGACGGTCCGCCCCCAGACACGCTGGTATTAATTGGCCACGGCGCCAGTGGCGACAAGCGCGAGAGCTACGTTGTGGCTCTCGGACGCTCGCTCGCCTCCCGTGGGGCCCTCTGCGTGGCCATTGATGGGCCAATTCATGGTGATCGCCGGAGCAAGGGCGTAACGTCTTCGCCGTTCTTGGATTTTGCGGCCCGATGGTCGAGTGACGCCAGCCTGACCGACAGCATGATTGAAGATTGGCGCGCGGTTCTCGATCACTTCTTGAGTGACGGATCGGTCAGTCCCCTAGCCCAGGTGGGTTATTGGGGGCTCTCTATGGGGACCATCTTGGGCCTACCGCTCGTCGCCGCCGAGCCGCGAATCTCCGCCTGCGTGCTGGGACTCATGGGCACTACCGGCCCGACTAAGGAACGTATTGCGATGGATGCTCGAACGTTGCAAATTCCCACAATGTTCCTCGTCCAGTGGAATGACCAACTATTTCATCGCCGCGACGCCTTTGAATTATTCGATCTCATTGGCTCACCAGACAAGACGCTGATTGCCACCCCGGGGAACCACGGCGACGTCACCCCCGAAACCTTTCGCCGCTCTGCCGAGTTCCTTATGAACCGTTTGGCGAAGAGTAAGTAGAATTTGGCAATGAGTACGCCACGCGTTGGATTCCTGGGCCCCGTGGGTACCTTCACGCACGAAGCCCTGCGCACTCAGGCCGACCTCGTGGCGGGAACCATCGTGGAGTATCCAACGATTGGTGACGCCCTGGGGGCTGTCACGGCTGGTGAGGTCGACCTGGCCGTGGTGCCACTTGAAAATGCGATTGAGGGAACTGTCTCGGCCACTGTCGACGGACTTATTTTCGAAAACAGCCTCTTGATTGAAAGGGAAATCGTTCTTCCGATTCAACTCCACTTGATGACTTCGCCTGGCGTGGCGCTGGGTGACGTAACGGAAGTGTGGAGCTACTCCCACGCCTTGGCCCAATGTCGAACCTTCCTTCAGCAGTCGCTTCCTGGGGTGCCGACCAAGATCAGTGCTTCCACCGCTGACGCTGCCCGCATTGTTGCCGAAACTGGTGGCTCGCTCGCCGCCGTGGCCCCAGCTATCGCCGCTGAGATCTACGGTCTTGAAATTGTCGCCACCGATATTGAAGATCACGAAGGTAATGCCACGCGGTTCGTCGTGGTGGGTCGTGAAACCATCCCTGCCCCCACCGGACACGATCGCACCACCATTGTTTGCTTCCAAGATGCCGACCGTCCCGGCTCCCTCTACGGCATCCTGGGACGATTCGCGGCCCGTGACATCAACTTGACCAAACTGGAGAGCCGTCCAACGAAGCGCGGTCTCGGCGACTACTGCTTTGTCGTTGAGTTCGAGGGCCACATTGCCGAAGACGTCATCGCTGACTGCTTAACCGATCTTCAGACCCACCTCACCCGAGTGAAGTTTCTGGGCTCCTACCCAGTTACTGGTGAAGAGGCCGCTAGTCGTCGTGAAGATGTCTCGGTCGCCCGTGCGGCGTCGGACGAGTGGATGACTGAACTGCGTCGCAACATCCGCTGATTAGCCGAAGAAGGACCTCACGAGTGAGGTCAAGCCTCCGAGTAGTAGCAAGATGTTGACCATCAATCCGAAATGGCGCTTATTAATCTTGGCGCTCTGACGAAAGCCCAACGCCGTGCCAGCCGCAGCAGCTAGCAGCGTCGAGGCAAAAAGTTCGACGTCCACCACCCGGATGGCGTTTCCGCCGAGAAGCATCACCAGGCCAATCGCGTTCGAAACGGAAAAGACCAGCGAGATCGTGGCTCGAAATTGTTCGGGGGAGAGTTGACGACCCTGAAGGTAGATCACGAGGGGTGGACCGTTGGTTGCCAGGGAGGTGTTGAGAACTCCGCTCACGGCACCGACAAAGCCACCAAAGAGATTTGAATCCGTCCACGGTCGACGAAGACGGCTGGCCATTTCGAGCGACCACAGCGCCGCGGCCGTGGTGCTAATGCCAAGTATGAGTCGCAGCATTGAGGCGCTTCCCGATTGCAGTAGCCACACTCCGAGTGGCATCGCGATGACCGCACCGATACTGAGCCGCTTGGCCTCCGGCCAGACAATGTGCTCTCGCTGAGTTCGGGTGAGGACCAGCGATATGACGCAAGCAGTTAGGAAAACGGAGACGACTACATCACGTGGCGTGACGATCATGGCTCCGACCGGAACGGCAAAGAGGGCAAACCCAAAGCCGGCCGCTGATTGAAAAAATCCGGCGACAAAAATGATCAGCATAAGCATCGCCAGCCACCAGATCTGATGATTGAGGAAAACATCGCGCATCGGTGAATGCTATGAGGTGGAAGAGAAAATCCCGAGCCTCTTACGAGACTCGGGATTTTTCAGTGCGGAGGGAGTGGGATTTGAACCCACGGTGAGTTGCCCCACGTCGGTTTTCAAGACCGGTGCATTCGTCCGCTCTGCCATCCCTCCGTCACCAATTCTAGTGCGAAGGGGGAGGCTGGTTAAAGCGCCTTGCCCTGCTTCGTCTTGCGATGGCGGCCGGCCTGGTCCAACACGACCTTACGGAGTCGGATCGACTTAGGCGTGACCTCAACGGCTTCGTCGTCGGAGATGAACTCCAACGCCTGCTCGAGGCTCATAATCGTCGGCGGCGTCATTCGTTCCGTGTTGTCTGAACCAGATGCTCGCATGTTGGTGAGCTTCTTTTCCTTGGTGGGGTTCACGTTCATCTCGTCCGAGCGAGTGTTTTCGCCGATAATCATGCCCTCGTAGACATCAACGGCGGTGTCGACGAAGAGGGTGCCACGAGGCTCGAGGTCGATTAGGGAGTGCATGGTGGTGACACCACGACGGTCGGCGACCAAGACACCACGGGTGCGGTGTCGGATTTCTCCGAACCAGGGGGCGTAGCCGTCAAAGATGTGGTGCATCATGCCGGCGCCGCGAGTTTCAGTCATGAAGTCGGTACGCATACCAACGAGACCGCGTGACGGAATGCGCCACTCCATGCGGACCCATCCGGTGCCGTGGTTGACGAGATCGAGCATGCTGCCCTTACGGGTGCTCAGCAGGGTGGTGATGTTGCCAACGAACTCGTCGGGCGTGTCGATAGTGACTCGCTCCATTGGTTCATTGAGCTTGCCATCGATTTCGCGAGTAACAACCTGAGGCTTACCTACGGTGAGCTCAAAGCCTTCACGGCGCATCTGCTCAATAAGGACGGCCAACTGCAGTTCTCCACGACCCTGAACTTCCCAGGAGTCGGGACGCTCGGTGTTAACCACCTTGATGGAAACGTTACCGATGAGTTCCTTGTCGAGGCGGTCCTTGACCATGCGGGCCGTCAGCAACTTGCCTTCGGTTCCGGCGAGAGGTGATGTGTTGATGCCCAAGGTCATCGACAAGCTGGGCTCGTCAACGGTAATGGGGGGTAGAGCGATGGGGTTGTCGGGATCGGCCAACGTTTCACCAATGGTGATGTCTTCGAAACCGGCAATGGCCACGATGTTGCCGGGGCCGGCACTCGCGGCTGGTGTGCGCTCGAGTGCTTCAGTGATGAAGAGTTCGGTGATCTTGGCGTACTGGATGGTTCCGTCTAGACGGCACCACGCCACGCGCGAGCCGCGCTCTAAGGTTCCATTGATGACGCGACAGAGCGCCAAACGACCAAGGTACGGGGATGCGTCCAAGTTGCAGACCAGGGCCTGAAGGCCGTGGCCCTCTTCGTATTCCGGAGCCGGCATGTGTTCAATGATTGTGTCGAACAGTGGCATGAGGTCACCCGAGGTGTCCTCGGACGACAAGCTGGCCCAACCCTGGCGCGCACTCGCGAAGAGGATGGGGAACATGATCTGCTCTTCGTCGGCGTCGAGGTCCAAGAAGAGTTCTTCAACTTCGCTCACAACTTCGGCCACGCGGGCGTCGGGACGGTCAACCTTGTTAATCAGGAGAATTACAGGCAGTCGCTTCTCGAGCGTCTTGCGCAGTACGAAGCGCGTCTGGGGCAGGGGGCCTTCGGCGGCGTCGACGAGGAGAACTACGCCGTCGACCATTGAGAGTCCGCGCTCAACCTCTCCACCGAAGTCGGCGTGTCCGGGGGTGTCGATGATGTTGATAATCATGTCGTTAAAGCGGACGGCCGTGTTCTTGGCAAGGATGGTGATGCCCTTTTCCTTTTCCAGGTCACCGGAGTCCATGACGCGCTCGCCGGCGTCTTGGTGGTCACCAAAGGACCCGGTCTGACGGAGCATGGCGTCTACCAGCGTCGTCTTTCCGTGGTCAACGTGGGCGATGATGGCAATGTTTCGAATATTATTTTGGCGTTGCATAACTGGAACACGCTAGTGGCGATTCAAAACTACGAAAGTTATGCCGCAATTCGTATGTATTGGCGATGTTCCACAATGGCGGAACGAACCAGATCCCTCGCCCCCGCACGCAGCGTTTCCATAGTCCCATCAAGGGCCAGCGCGACTCCAGCCTCGGGCCAGATACCGATAATCCTCTGTGCCACACGGCCCTGAGGGTCCGCCAGGGCGTCCACGGCCAAGTCGGCCCGGAGCCCGGAGCCGGCGGTCCGTCCCGGGAGGCCTGAGCGGAACCGCACCACGATGCGACCCTCTTCAGGCTTTATGAGGGCGTCTCGGCGTCCGCGGAGCGTGGTTCGGGCGCCGGCGACGTCGTAGTAGGCGTCGACCGAAGCCATGGCAACGTCGGGGCCCAGCCGGCCCATAATTTGATGCATCTGGGTCGCCCAGGTGGTGGCTTCCGCGACGACGATACCCACGATGGGATTGTCGAGGTTGGCAATCCACTGACCGAGCGATCCGGTACGGGCGTGCCCGCGGGCGGCGCGATCGAGTTGATCGGCCAGGGCTTCGTAGACGGCGTCGCTGTAGGACAGCTGGGGGGAGCGTTCGACGTAGCGAAGTGCGGCGTTCCCAAGAACGCGTCGCGTGGTAATCGGGGACCACACAAAATCACCGGATTGAATGCCCGCCTTCTCAACCATCCAGGCATCGAGTCGCCGGTGGTGACCAGTCGGGATTGAACGGAAGCGCGCCGCGAGGGCATCACGCTGTTCGCTGGTGATTGCTACCTGTGCGACACCCTTGATGTCGCACAGTTCTTCGAGGGAAGCATTTGTGAGATCACGTTGCAAGACGCCGTTCATCGCCCGGCCACCAGTGCATCCAAAGTTGACAAGATTTCATCGACACCGCGATGTAGCAATTCGTTATCGACATTGAAGCGCCACAGTTGTCCTGTGGCAGTGGAGAGGGTGGCAACAAACCGGGGAGCGAGACCCGACTTCAACGTTTCGACTACGGCGTGGAAGCGAAGCGCCCGTTCCATGGATTCATCCAATGTGGAAGTGGTGATGTCGATCAGAGCGACGCCCGACCCGACGCCGTTAGCGCTGCCAATGACGAGGTCAATGTGATCGCGCAGAATGACGCCGCCCCCACCCAAACGGATGGCGCTACGCACCGCTGTGCGAGGTAGCCACGACGATGGTGGTGTGCCCAGTCGTTGTTGCAGCACAACACCGTGGGCCACAACTTCGGTAGCGAGACGCGCCCGTTCGTCGTCGTCCAGTCCAGCGAAGACTTCCACGAGCTCGCTGGCCCCTTCACTTGCTCGCCACGCCGCGACGGCATCCGTGAAGAGATCATTAATCGGGAAGCCGATGGCGATCAAGCGCATGAGTTGCGTAATCAGAGCCCCGCGCATTCGACCGAATGGGGTGTAGGAGCTTGTCACGACGTCGCGTCGAAACGAACTAGGGCGAATGACGTAGGGAGTGGTGGGCTGGGCTTCGCCCAAGAGTGCGTAAATGCCGTCGGCCAGGGTGGCTCGGATACCGGCACTGTCGAGAGCAACTTCGGGCGAGGTCGTGCGTCGTGCGTCACGCAGAGAGTCAATGAGGGTCACAATGTGTGGGGTTGCCGTCGTTGTCATGGCTCTACTCTGCTCCGGGCCTATGACACGCCTAAAGTGATGCCCATGCTCATGTTCTGGCTGGTTTTTGGCGTATTTATTGTGGCAACGCTCGTTTGGGCCGTGCTTACGGTTCGTTGGGCCGTTCGACGTAACCGAGAAATAAAAATGTCACAGGGCGATGTTCAATCGTCGTAATGACGGACTCCGCGGTAGAACGCTCCCGCCTGTGAGCATGGTGTAACGAATGTTTACTCCAAAGGCCCAAGAGAATAAACCGTTCCATCGCCGTGGGGGTTGGAACTATTCACTCCTCTTGTTTTGTAGATTTTCCACTGCTTGTTGAAGCTCCGCCAGGGACGCTTCGAGTGGGGCCAGTCGTTCACTAACAACTTCCTCCACGCGTGCCGCCACGTATTCTCGAATTCTGGCGTCGACGGAGTCAACAACCGGTGCGGTCAGCTGACGGAAGATGTCCTTGAAATCGTTGGCCTTGGCGTCGCTAGATTCGGTCATCCGCCAACCTTAATTTCCCGATGGACGGCAGTACACGCCACCATCAAACTGGAGCGAGTTGTAGAGACCGGCCCACGGGGCACTGTTGAACAGTTGAATTTGCCACGGGGCGACGAGGCAGGCGTTGGAACTTCCAAAGGCGATGTAACCAATGAGATTGTTGCCCTTCGTGGTGCTGAGTCGATATGGCGGCGAGATTCCATTGACGACCACTTTGGTGGCGTGTGCCTTGCGTAGAGGTGTGGTGAACGGAACGGTGAGGTTGGTGCCGTTATACGAACTGGCGATTTGCGCGAACTCCGGCCCGGCGCTATCGCGGAAGTAGATCTTTTGACCGGCGTAGAGTCCCGAGCTACTCGCCACCGTCATGCTCGTGGCGCCAATTGCGACGGGTGCGGTTACCGAGGTGCTGAACCATTTAAAGGCCACGGCCAAGAAGACGGGCATCGTCAAACTGCTGAGGGCGCCAAGTTTGTACTCATTTTGGGTGGCGTACATGGCGGGCTTTAACGCCGTGTCGATCGAGGTCAGCCCATCGGCCCATCCGGTGGCGTAGGCCGTCCAGAGCGTCGGCGACCAAGCGGGACACCACTTGGCAATTGTGTTCACACCATCGAGGCACGAGTGGTAGTCGGGGTAGCCCTCGGGGTCGATGATCACCCAATCGGGCTTCAGCCCAAGGCCGAGTCCGCGGTACTTGCCGATCGTGTTAGCGACCGCAACTCCCGCGGCAAAGGCGTGGGCGTAGTACACGTCGGGAGTGACCTTTTCGCCACTCGTCGGTCCCGAGACCGTCCAGTAGGACAGCCAGGCCGTTCGCTTATGACTGTCGGCAATGGCCTTGCCGACGAGAAAATCTTGAGAGTTCTTTATTTCGTTGCTGCCTGCCTTCACCGCGACCCACGGTGCGCTCAACGTTCCGAGACCACCCGTAATGCCGATACTGGGCCACCCATCGCTAATAGCGGTCGAGTTTTTACTCTGCGGAATGGCGTAGAGGCCCGTTCCCGTGGGTGGTGGTGTGGCCACGCCTCCGGCGTAGAGCACGAGGCCGGAAGTGGTCACCACACCAGTAATGCCGCCACCGACCGTCTGGGCATCAGATCCACCAGTAATAGAGACGTCAACGCTCTTCCAAGTATTGGCTCCGGTTTCATTGGAAATGATGAAGAGGTCGCCCCAGTTGCGAGCTTTGGCCGCCACGTAGATAGTTGATCCGGAGTTAATGACAAAGGGGGCGTCAACGAGAGATGGCGCGCTTGAGGGCGTGGAGATATCGATGTCATTCCAGGTGTACGTGCCTGCCGTGCCCGTTCCCCGAAACAGTGTCGCCACACCAGTGGTCGTGAGTCCAACGAGGGCCACGCCCGTAGGGGTCATGGTCAGACTGAGGTCCGCGGTGGTGGTGGGTGCGCCCGCAGCAAGAGTGATGTCTTGCGTGGTGACGGCGCTACAGGTGGCGGGTGCGAGGATGCAGTCACTCGCAAGGCGGTACTGCATGATGTGACCGACGGAATCAGTAGCGACAAAGGTGCTGGTGCCCGGGAGCCACGTGGGATTGCCACTCACGCCGGCATCGTTGACCATCGTCGTGACGTCACGGACATCGTTTGCCGTAATGCTTAAGGGCCATGTCAGCGGTACGTGCATGTAGACCACATGGTTTGTAGTGGTGCGTCCAATAAGACTGAGACCGTCGGTGACGTAAGTAGTCGATGGCGTTGTGGCAAAGGCAACCCCAGCCAGCGTGGAGAGATCTCGGACGGTTAGGAAAGCACGCGACACGGGCTTGACTTGAAAGTGCTCCCATCCGGGGTGGACGTCGGACCAAATCGTAATGAGTGTCAATCGACCAGCCGTTGAAAGAAACATGGTCTGGAGGTTGTCTTGCGCGTCGATGAAAACAACAGGGTCACTCGCGGCTAAGGGCAGGCGCCTCCCTTGACAGTGAATACAGATTGTGGTGGTCGCTCCGGTGGAGAGAGTCTGGTTGACCATGACGAAACCCTGGGCGGAGCGCCATGCCAGCAGTGTGCCTCCCGAAGTGGTGAGACCCACGTAGGGGCGACCCATCATTGTGGTGTTTGCCATGATCGACTTACGAGGCGTGGCATCCCACGGCAGTGGTGTGGAGTTGGTTTTGGCGTACGAAAAGATTGGTAGTCCGGTGGTGGTGGTGGCTGGCGCCGGTGCGGCGTTCGAGCGAACGACAACAGGTCCCAGGGCCGTCAGGGCGCAAAGTATCGCAGCGATGGCAACGCGTACTCTCACTCGTCCTCTTCCCAGGTGCTCCAGCACCGAATCGGACCTCCACCCGCACTCAGTCTAGGAAGTCGTTGGCGAATTCGGCGGTCACCACCAAAGGAACGTGACTGGAAGTCGACAAAGTTATTGTCTTGATCGCGAGTTGAAATTGGTCTCCGAACTGGTCACGATTGAGAAATTTTTACTACTTCGTCAGCTGCACTTACGAGGAGAACGTCGCCAACTTGGTTCCCAAGGTCGCCCCGAGGTTGCCGGAGCCGTAGGCAAACAGAGATTTCACTCCAGCGAGGGTGACGGTAACGGGAATCCACGTTTCACTGGGTGGACCATTCTCAATTAAGACCACGACTTTGCCGGCGACGAGCACTGCGAGTTGTCGAGCGGAGGTGCCAAACAGAACGACATCACTCTGAGGGGTGAGCGTGGCGTACGTGGCCGTGATGTCATCAGTGACCCAAGAACCGTTGCTCGTGGTCAGTGGGAGTAGTTCAATGAGGTGAAACTTGCTGGTTCGGACGTAGACGGCGAGTTTGCTCCCACCCCCGAGGGTTGGATTGCCAATGAAGGCTGCGTTCGTGCCGAGCGTCCAGCGCGCCCAACCGGAGATGTCGACGCCATCCCACGTACCGAACGTGATGTTGTAGGTAAAGAGGGAGATCTCCTTGCCAACCCTCAAGACGATTGAGGGCCCCTCGACCGTGCTGGTCACGGATTGCGCTAACGCGTAGCCCGTGCCAGTTACTTTAGGCACTGCATTGAGAACGGAAATGTTGGTTCGCGTCAGCTGCGAGCCGTTGACGACTGAAACGTACAGGTAGCCAGTCGTGCTGATGTTGGCGACGTAGATACGGCCGTTGGCAATCGCGATGCCGGGAGATGCAACGGCCGCCTTATCGGCGGTGGCGGTATTGAGAACGGTTGCGACGAGGCGTACGTTGGCAATCGCTAGGAGTCGGACCTTGGCGTCTTTACCGACGTAGACAATGAAACAGCCGCCGGCGGGATTGTCGATCACGTCAGGGTCCGACGCCACACCCGGCACGCGAGTTACGCCCTTGCTTGTTACGAGGAGTGAGGAAACGGCCGAGATCGTGGAGTACAGGGCTCCCTTGCTGGTCCGACTGACGGTGCCGCAGTTGGTCGAACTCGCCGGCACTCCCACGATCGTGCCCACGGCCGACGGCACCGTAGTGCTCGCACTACGCCACGTACTAATAAAGGTGGTCGAGACGGGCGTGGCACTGACGCCTCCAGCCACAGCGGTCACGCTGACGGGGCCCATGTTCCCAGTAACAATCCGGAAGGTCGCCACACCTTGGAGGTCCGTAACATTGCGCGACGTAGGAATAACCCCGACGCCGATAGGTGTCCTGAGCGATACCGAGATACCCGCGATCGTGCTCTGCTCACTGTTGCGAACCGTGACACGGACCGTGGCACCCGTGGTTCCGACCCCTGGTGACGCACTCACGGTGCTCGCAATCGCGTTAACGACACTGGTGGTGAGCGCGGCCTGGAACGACGTGTAGGAATTATTAGAGTCGGAGATCTCTAAGACGTTGGAACCCGCCCTGAAGCCGTTGATGGCGCCCGAAGTAACGACGGTAACGGCCGCCAATGGAGCAATATCACTTCCTAATACCAAGGTGGCATCAGCACCCGAAACAGAGACACTGCTCGGGTGCACTCCGTTAATCGTGTAGCTGGCCGCGTCAGTGCTTAGTCCGCCCGAGACCATGCCGTGAATAGTGATGCTGTCGGCACCGGCAACTAGTGCCGTGCCACTCGAGAAGTAGTTGAACGTCCAGGTAGCAGCAACACCGGTTCCAGTTTTCGACGAACTGAAGGTGTGGGCCTGTCCGCAGAGGGCGGGTAGAAACGTTGCCGGGTTAGGTGATCCGAGGCCGGAGGCAACGTCGTACCCCGAAGTCGCGCTGTAACTGCCAATGCCGTAGATGTCATTAGACCCGGTGGTCACGTCACTGATTCCCGTGCCGTTGATCGCCATTTGGTAGAGACGCGGATTGAGAAAGCCGAGATTGGACATGCCGCACGCTTGAGCACCAACGGCCGCCATGGCCCCGAGGATTGGTGCCCCAATCGAGGTTCCGCCAAATCCGTGCCATCCGCCAGCGAAGTAGGCCAGCATGCCGGTACGGGGATCACCCATTACAGAGATATCGGGCACTTGACGTTGATTATTGAGCGTGACGCCCGGTCCGACCTGCCAGTCGGGTCGACCGTAGACGTTTGAGAAACCCCCACCACCACCACACGGCGCGCCACAGCCACCGTTCCAAACGGTCTGGACGAGCGGAGAGATAGAGGTGACGGAGAGTCCGCCAATGCCGGTGACCCACGGAGAGTTAGACGGGTCATCGACGATTGCGCTGTAGGACACCGAGGGGTCACCGGCGGTGGCGTTGTAAGCACAACTCGACGACCCCGAGTCACCGGCCGCGACAAAGACGGACTGACCTTGCGCCGCTAGCTGCTGAAGCAGTGGTTGTTGGGCGGCACTCGAAATATCGGCCTCGCAAAGACCCCACGAGACGGAAACGGAATCGGCCAGGTAGTCATTGGCAATCTGGTTGAACTCGTCGACGAAGCCGTTGGAGTCATTTGGGTGCATGTAGTTATAAATCGTGGCGCCGGGAGCGAGACTGGCAATCTGCTGGAGGTCGAGTTCTACTTCAGCTCCACCATCGGCGGCGGTGCTGGCGCCCGCGCCCCCGTTCATAACAACATCAACAATTGTGTTGGATAGTCCAAAGCAGTTGAGGTACGTCGTCATGTCACTGCGGTAGTAGTCCGCAAACTCCACCACCGCCACGGAGTGGCCGGCACCGTTGAAACCGTTTGCGTATGCCGTATCCAAACCGTACGCGTGTGCAATTTGGCTCGGAAGATAGATGTGTCGGGCCGCGGCCGCATTGCTCGCAGACGTACAGGCCGTGGGGCCGGCTAACGAAGGGCGAGCCGTAGCCGAGTTGGCGATCGCCGACGTGGCGTGGGGGTGTTCAAACCCGTTCAGCCCCGAGATGCCGGCGACGTAGCGGGCAATGGGTGAGGCGAGGCCAATGCGTGATGTGGCCACGGTCGCAATCTCGCCGCTGATGTCGCGGTAGCGCTGCAATTTGGTGTGGAAGGAAGCGGCGACTTGGGTCGCGCTACCAGTGACTCGAAGTACCAAGTTGTTGGGGCTGACGTCCGAAACAGTGAGTCCGGTACTCCGTAGTTCACTTCGAACAAAAGCAATGGCGGAGGGCGTCGCCCCAAATCGTTGGGCGAACTCGGCCGGACTGAGGAAGTGGCGATAGAGAGGGTTACCCGGGGTCGAAACATCGTTAATAAATTGCGCGAGTGCTCCCGAATTATTGGGCTCGAGGACGACCCGCAGATCGAGCCGAGTGCTGCTGGGGGCTGCCCCCAGCAGCGTTGAGCCGAGTGGGGCCGCGATGCCTTGCGAGAGCCAGTCAATAGTGGAAGGACGAACGAGTGCTTGTGCGCTGAGAGGGGTGACCAACACCGAGATGCACACAGCGACAGCGGCCGTGACCACTTCGAATCTGCGTCGCATGTACAACTCCCTGAACTACACGTCTGTAGGGCAACACTAGAGCCCCTCGTCGCGAGCTGGGAGGTCGCTACTTTTGAGAGGTGGCGTAACGACGCGTGATGTCAGCGCAATCAGCGCAGACTTCTTCGGGGATTAAGCCAACTTTCATCAGTTGGCCAAAGATGGCGCAGCCCAAGCAGTAGCCCACAAATCCCTCGAGAGCCGCGGCGGCGATTAAGGGGAGCAGAATCCATCGGGCAGCCGACCAGCCGACAGTGAGATAGACGATTGACGCCGAGGCGGCAAAGGCCAAACCGATGCCTTGTGCGAATCGCTTGGGTGGACCGGCCACCATCTTTTCCCACGCTGAGAGGCGCGGGGCAGCAAACTTCACGGCAAACGTTCCGAGGGGGCTGATCTTGGGCCCGGCGGCGACGCGGGCCAGGAATCCGTAGGTAAGGGGGATGAGTATCCAAGGCTGGTTGAAGACCAGAGCCGCAGTGGCCATCGCGACTACACCCAGGGCCACGGTGCGGGCGGCTGCGTCATTGACGGGATTAGGAAAGGAGAAGAATCGCTTCATAATAAAAATGCTACTAATCAAATAGCATTTTGGCAATAGGCCTACCGGAACAGCAGATTCAGTGACGTGGCGAGCCCAATCGTCACTATCAAGATGCGAACCGTAACGGGCCGGAGACGTCGGATGAGCTTGGTGCCGAAGTAGCCACCGATCAAGGTGCCGAAAAACAGCATGATGACTGCCTCGGCCACGAGGTGGCCTCGAAACAGAAAGATCAGCGCGGCGGCGGCGTTGATGATCGTTGAGAGCGCACTGCGCAGCCCCTGGAGCGTGTCAAGGTCGTCGGGCAGCGTTAAGCCCATTAGCGCCAGCAGCATGATCCCTAGGCCGGCTCCGAAGTAACCCCCGTAGACCGAGACCACGAACATGCCTATATGGAGTGCCCGCGTGCGAAGACCGTGGTGGCCCAAGTGGGCGATGCGACGAGTGATGGCGGGACCCGTGGCAAAGAGGAGCGTCGCTGCGAGGATCAGCCACGGAACAATGACGCGAAACGTCTCGGGCCGTCCGAGAAGGAGGAGCGATGCCCCCGTAGCAACGCCCGCGAGGCAGGCGGGGAGTAGTTGGCGAACGAGCGGCCACCGTTGCAGCAACTCCTGGCGGTACCCCCGGATGCCCCCTACGTAGGAGGGCAGGACCCCCACGGATGACGAGACGTTGGCCTGTAGGGCCGGTACGCCCATGGCCAGCATCGTGGGGAACGTGATGAAGGTCCCACCACCGGCAATGCCGTTGGAGATGCCGGCGGCAATACCGGCCAGCAGATAAATGGAGAGTCGCCATCCGATTGGCAGCGAATTGGCAATCATGATTACTACTCTACGAAGGTGTGGATAGGGACAACATCATCACGATGAATGCAGAACTGATTGTTCCGAGTGATCAACCCCACGACCTCATTCGTGCGGCCGGTGGTGTTTTGTTCCGCACGTCTCGTCGCGGCCGTGACAAAGTGGCCGTGGTCTACCGCGAAGCCCGTGGCGACTGGACCTTCCCCAAGGGAAAGCTCGATGAAGGCGAATCCTTTGAAGAAGCTGCTCTTCGAGAAGTTGTGGAAGAAACAGGGATAACGGCCGAGATTCGACGGTTTATTGGTTCAACGAACTACACCCACCGCAAGGGTCGACCCAAAATCGTGGCCTACTACCTCATGGAGTCCATCAGTGGCGAGTTCGCTCCCAACGAAGAAGTAGATGAACTGCGCTGGGTCACGCTTGATGAGGCGTTCGAACTATTGACGTGGGACCGCGACCAAGAACTCATAGATCTCTTGCGTTTGCTGCCCGAGTTTCGCGCTACTGCGTCTTAGGCACCCGCGATAAGAAGTCAATCGTTTCCGGTTGACTGGGGCTGTCAAAAAACTGTTTGGCTGGTGCCACTTCCACTAAGCGGCCGGCGTCCAAGAGCGCTACTCGATGCGCCACGTCTCGAGCGAACTGCATCTCGTGAGTCGCAATCAACATCGTGGTGCCTTGAATCGCGAGATCGGACAGCAAGTCCAGTACTTCACCAACGAGAGTGGGGTCGAGAGCGCTGGTGACTTCATCTAACAGCAACACGTCAGGCTGCATGGCTAACGCCCGAGCGATGGCCACGCGTTGCTGTTGACCGCCAGACAGCTGATCGGGATAGTCGTTGCTACGAGTGCCCAGGCCAATGCGTCCCAGGAGTTCACGAGCCTCGCTCTCAACTTCGTTCCTCGGCCGACCTAAGGCTCGCAAGGGCCCGAGGGAGATGTTGTCGAGCACGTTCAGGTGAGGGAAGAGATTGAAAGCCTGGAAGACGATGCCGATGTGGCGGCGAACGAGATCAACATCGATGCGCTCATCGAGGAGAGACTGACCGCGAAAGATGATGTCGCCCTGCTCGATGCGCTCGAGCAGATTGATGCACCGCAGCAAAGTGGACTTACCGGAGCCTGAACTGCCTAAGAGGCAAACGACTTCGTGGGCCTGCAGTTCGAGCGTCACGCCGTGGAGCACGGTGCGCTGGTCGAACTGCTTATGGACGTTGTGAAGTTCAATCATGGGACTACTCATGAGACGAAGGCCAAGCGCTTGGATCGGTCACGATCTATTAGTCGGTCAGTTAGCCGAGTCATCGGGATTGTGAGCAACAGGAAGAGCAGCGAGGCCACGGTGAAGCCCGCAAAGTTGAAGTTGGTGGAGCTGTAGATGTGTGCCGCTTGCGTGGCGTCAATAATTCCCAGCGTCGAGACCAGCGCGGTGTCCTTCTGCAGAGAGATGAAGTCGTTGAGGAGTGGAGGAATGACGTTGCGAATGGCCTGCGGCAAAACGACGTAGCGCATGGTGGCGCCCTGTCGCAGCCCAATGGCCCGCGCCGCAACGAGTTGGTTGGTGGCGACGGAGTTAATGCCGGCTCGGTAGACCTCGGCGACGTAGGCACTGTACGTAATAGTCAGGGCAATGCAGGCGTAGACCGCTGGAGACTGCTGGGATATCCAACCCAAGTCCATACCGGGCATGCCGTACCCAACGGCAAAGAGTACGAGGATGACAGGAATGCCACGAAAGAAATCGGTGTAGATGGTGGAGAGCAACCGCAGGGGAGTCAGAACCGGTGACGAACTCATACGTACGACGGCAATCGCCAATCCGAAGATCAAGACGAGAATCTCGCACACGATAAACATCCAAATGTTGGTGAGAAATCCTCTCCATATTGCCGAGAGGCCTTCACTGGGATCGCCAATAAATGCGCGCCAGGCGTGACTCGGGCTGAGAAAGAATTCGCGGACGGCCTGACCACCCGGCGCCATCCACAATGCGAAGGCCATAACACCAATAACCGAAATCGTGGAAGCAATACTGGCCCAGCGAGCGTGCTGGCTACTGCCGAAGCGACGATGGCGCGCTACAAAAAGATGTGGCGCCCCCGGCCCAGAGTTCTGAGTCGAAGGCGCCACAAACGTAAAGATTTGTACTTGTTACTTAAGCAGCGGTACTGAGGTGTAGTCGCTGAGGTACTGCGTTGCAAGGCGCTTCAACGTGCCGTCAGCCTTAAGTGCGGCGATAGCTGAGTTCACGCAAGCGACGAGATTCGAGTTCTTCTGGAAGGTAACGCCGTAGTGCTCACCAACCGACTTGAACTGTCCAATCTGCTTGGCCAGTGGGTCGCCCGCTTCCGTCGTGATCTGGTAGTTGACCATGTAGTTACCGGTTGGCGTGTCGACCACGATGGCGTCGATTTGCTTCGACTGCAGTGCAGCCACGGCGAGGTCGAGCGTGTTGTACGCACGTGGTGTGGTCTTGGGCTTGATGTACTTGGTGATGTACGACATGCCCGTCGTGCCGACCTGGTCACCGAACTTGGCGTTCTTGAGGCCCGCCAACGTCTTGACGTTCGCGTACTTGCTGGTCTTCAACACAACAACCGACTGTTGAACGTCGTAGTAGCTGTTCGAGAAGGCCACGGTCTTGGCGCGCTCTGGCGTGTAGGAGATTTCGTTGATGTCAAAGTCGTAGGACTTGGCACCGGGGGCGTAGCTCGAGTCGAATGGCACGGTGGTCCACTGAACCTTGGCGTTCGTGAAGCCAAGCTTGCGGGCTAGTGCGTACGTAAAGGCTGACTCGTAACCTTGGCCGTTAGACGGCGTGTTGTTGGAGAACCAGGGCTCCCAGACGGGGTTGTCGGTTCCGACGGTGAGCTTGCCGGCAGTCTTGTAGGTCGCAGTGTTGCAACCCTTCAGGCTGGTGGTAGCACCAGCCGTAGTTGCCAATGTGGCGGCGGTAAGGGCGGTGGCGCTCAAAGCGCCGGCAAGTGCGAGTCGAAGTGCACGCATGGTTCCAACTTTCTCGGGTCTGGTAAATACTGAGCCCAATACTAATTACTGCCGAGCCGGTAGGTATCTAGGTGGCCGTCGGTACCAGGAAGATCTGGTCGGTCAAGGCGTTGATTAGGGCTATCCAGCCCGCATTCGAGACTCCCTCGGGAGTCATTTCGGCCAGCCAGAGGCCCAAGGTGTAGCTCTGGATCAGTAGAGAAATGGCGGCAGGGTCGTATTCGGTCCGCACCCATCCCCGTTCCTGGGCCTCCCGTATCAAGTCGGCCAGTCCCGTGGTGAGTCGGTGCTGCTCCCGGGCAAGAAGTGACTGCAAGTTGGGTCGCTGCGTAGCTAGTCCTAAAAGTTGGACGCGATTTTTCCGGTCGGCCGATCGAATTTCAGACTGCGTTACTTGGGTCAACTGGTAAAAATTTGCCCGGGCTACTTCCAACGTGGTCGCATTTTGAAGGATTGCAGTGATAACCGCCATTGATTCATCGACGTACCGAGCGAATCGCACCACTTGGGC
>WLKR01000050.1 GCA_009701115.1 Actinomycetota bacterium
CGACCGCTGGTTCGAGCCAGGCCCTGCTGCTCAACAACGCTGATTGGCTAACCACCATCTCACTCACTGATTTCCTGCGTGATACCGGCAAGCATTTCACGGTTAATCAGATGATTGCCAAGGATTCGGTGAAGAGTCGACTTGATCGTCCCGACGTGGGAATCTCGTTCACGGAGTTTTCCTACATGCTGCTCCAGGCGTACGACTTCCTGCACCTCTACCAAGCGCATGGCTGCACCATGCAGCTCGGCGGTTCCGACCAGTGGGGCAATATCACCATGGGTGCCGAACTCGTTCGCAAAGTGGCCGGAGGTTCGGCCTTTGGCGTGACGTCGCCATTGCTCGTCAAATCAGACGGCACCAAGTTTGGCAAGTCCGAATCAGGCGCGATGTATCTCGATCCCGAAATGACTTCTCCCTTCGCCATGCACCAGTTCTTCTTGAATACAGAAGACAGCTTGGTCATTCATCTCCTGAAGTCCTTCACCTTTCTCTCGCACGATGAAATCAATGAGCTCGAAGTGGCAACCAATGAACGAGCCCACGAGCGATTGGCGCAGCGCACTCTCGCCAATGAAGTAGTCGCCTACGTCCACAGTCCAGAAGTGGCGCAAGCGGCCGAGCAGGCGGGGCGGGCACTCTTTTCCGAAGCTATTCGCGATCTCGACGAAGCAACATTGATTCAGGTCATGGCCGATGCGCCGTCTTCGACAATTAGTCGCCAAGCGATCATGGACGGTAAGCCGCTCCTCGACCTTTTGGTGGAGTGCGGCTTGGCGACTTCTCGAGGCGAATCTCGACGCTTCATCGATCAGGGCGGGGTGTATCTCAACAACCTCAAGGCCGAGCGAGAAACCGTTGATCTCTCCGACGTACTCCACGACCGGTACGTAGTGCTCCGCCGTGGTCGCCGGCAGACCCACCTCGTCGTGCTCGCGTGAGGCGCAGTATTGCCCTCATCGTGGTTGCCGGACTGGTCCTAGGTGGTTGCGGTACGACCACGACTAAGGCCCTTACGGTCAAGTGGATGAACGAGGCCAATCAGGACAGGGGCTATCACGCCCTGCACGCCGATATCAGTAAAACCGTGAAGTATCTCCGTGCACCGTCGTCCACGCAGGCCGAACTCCACACGCTCTGCAGTGTTCTGAACCTCGAGATTCATGGTGCCAACGATCATCTTCCGACACCTGACACGCAGGCCACCGAACTGTTGGCGAAGGGGTACGACACGCTCGCCACGGCCACGACCCAGTGTGACGAAGCAGCGACGAACCCCGCGAAACGCGCCGCCGCCATAGAGAATTTCAGTAAGGGGTTTGGCGACCTGTACTTTGGGATGATGCGGCTTTACCGAGTCCTCGGCCGAACCGGAACTCCCCGTTGAGCTAGTTGCTCGGTGGTCGCAGGTCAATCTCGAGTCGCAAGATGCCATCTTCAAGGGTCGCCTTGGCATCGCCAATCATGGCGTAATCCTGGAAGTCGAGTCGGGCGGCCTCTATGAATCGCTGGCGATCTGCCCCTTCAATGGGCGGTAGGCCCCGGCGCTGGACGGCGTCGGCGCGCTCGCGAAAACGAAGGACCATGTCTTGGGGATTAAAGGATTCAGCCACAGCCCCATGCTATGGGCGCAGTCGAGTCGCTTTGAGTCGGTAGACTGCCTGTTCGGAACTTCGTTGTTCCTCAGTCTCCGTCTTGCCATATGCGGGACCAGCGAGGAGTTGTTGTGAAAAAGGGTCGCCACCGTCGCTTCGTTGAAGCACGCGAATTGAAGCACACCACTGGTCCGCGGGCAACTGCCTGCGACGAGTGTGGAGCTGAGCCAGAAGATGTACACGCTGAGTGGTGCCGTGCCGAAGAAGACCGTTTTGAAGAAATTCTCGGTGGTCTACCCCGTACGCAGTTCAGCGACGACGAAGATCCACTTCGTACTGAGGACTAACGCCGGCGAATAGCCGGATGCGGCACTGGCGTTGCGTGCCGTGCCGATAAGTAGTTCAACAATGTGTCGTAGGTCTTTTGGCCAACCATTGCAATGAGCTCTTCGCTCATTGAATCAACAACACGGCTCTTGCCGATGAAGGCGTCTGGTGACTCAGTGCACCACCAGTGAAATTCATCGCCGCCTTCGCCCCAGTGCTTGCGGTCCCACTGCATGATGGTGGAGGTGATGTGTCCGTTGTCCGCCACTTCTTCTTCCCGGCGTAAGGGCAGCTGCCAGCAGACCTCGGGCTTAAGCGGAATGTAACTTTCGCCGGCATCCATTGAAAGGACGTGGAGGGCACAGCCAGCGCCACGGTGAAAATCGGGGCGATTCAAGAAGATGCAAGCACCTTTAACGAGTCTGGTGGTCGTATCGCCATCCTTGTCGGTCTTGGTGATGCCGTCCTTGCCCTTGTCCTTGAACTGCCACTGGTCGGCCGTGAGACGCTTGGCGGCCTTTTCGACTCGCTTGACGTCTTGTTTATCGACGAAGTGTGCGCCGTGGCTGCAGCACCCCTCCACCAGCTCTTCGGCGGGGCTGGTTAGGACTCCCTGGCATCCGTTGCCAAAGATGCAGGTCCAGTTGCTCTCGAGGAAAGTGACGTCAAAGACCCACGTGCGCTCCTCGTCGGCATCTTCAAAACTGATCCATTCATGGGCTTTCAGGGGCGCTTCACTCACGGTGTCAAGTTAGTGGCTGTTTTCTGCGAGATAGGTGACCTTTAGACTTTCGAGCATGAACACATCCGAGTCCACGCCACTAATTACCCTGACGCCCGAAGCGCGAACCATTGTGATGGACGCGTTGGCCAACGAAGAGAATCACGACTCACTCGGCCTCTGGGTCGAAGTGACTGGAGTGCGTGGTGCGGGCTACTCCTACGACCTCTTCTTCCAGGACAAGGATGGACTCGAAGAGCCCGTCGAGCTCGTCCTTGACGGCGAGATCACGATCGTGGTTCCAGTAAAGAGCGCGGCTCGTCTTCGTGGATCTCGTCTCGAGTTCTCAGATGACAATGGCGGCGGACTCGTTCTGGTCAACCCCAACTCACCGACTTCAGAAGAGATGAATCCCGGAGTACCGGCCGACATCTTGGCCAAGGGCCTCGGCGGCGTTCTGGCCCAGAAGGCACTCGAAGTACTTGAAGCGGCCATTAACCCCTCCATCGCTTCGCACGGTGGTCGCGCGGACCTCGTGGCTCTTGACGACGACGAAAAGGTCGCCTACGTGCGCCTCTCGGGTGGTTGCCAGGGCTGCGCCATGAGTCGGATGACTCTGTCGCAGGGAATTGAGACGACGTTGAAGGAAGAGATTCCCGTCCTCGTCGGCGTTGTCGATGTCACGGACCACGACTCAGGTTCGAACCCCTTCTACGAGCGTTAGACCTTCGGGTCCGCGAGCCGTTTTTTACTAGGCTCTACCTATGTTGCGCTTCCTAACTGCCGGTGAAAGCCACGGTCCCTCGCTGACCGTGATTGTCGAAGGTCTGCCGGCTGGGCTCCCTATTTCTGTGGAGCAAATCGGTGACCAACTAGCCCGACGCCGTCTCGGTTATGGCCGCGGTCCCCGTATGCGCTTTGAGCGCGACGAAATTCGCATTACCGCTGGTGTGCGCCACGGTCGAACTCTGGGGTCACCAGTTTCAATTGAGATTCTCAATACCGAATGGCCCAAGTGGGAAGTCGAGATGTCAATCGCGCCCGGTACTCCCACGACCAAGCTGACAGCCCCACGCCCCGGTCACGCCGATCTGGTCGGTATGCAGAAGTACGGATTCGACGATGCTCGTGACGTTTTGGAGCGCGCGAGCGCCCGTGAGACGACCGCGCGTGTCGCAGCCGGCGCACTTGCGAAGGCACTCCTTGCCGAGTTAGGTATCGACATCGTGAGCCACGTAGTTCGCATCGGTGCGATAGCCAGCGCCTCTGAAGACCGACCTGGCCCCAAAGATCTGAACCGGATAGACGAGAGCGAAGTGCGCTGTAACAACCCCGAGGTCGAAGCGGCGATGATTACTGAAATTAAAGCGGCCGCCAAAGAAGGCGACTCCCTTGGTGGCGTGGCCGAAGTCATTGCCTACGGCGTCCCCGCGGGACTTGGCAGTCACGTGCACTGGGATCGCAAGATGGACGGCCTCCTCGCCGGCGCTCTCATGAGCATTCAGGCCGTAAAAGCCGTGGAGATTGGTGACGGCATGGCGCAAGCTACGCAGCGCGGATCGGTCGCCCACGACGCAATTGCCGTCGATGCCAGCGCGCACTCCAGTGGCGGTTTCATGCGCCGCACCGACCACGCCGGCGGACTCGAAGGTGGCATGACGAGTGGGGCACCGCTTATTGCCCGCGTCTCAATGAAGCCCTTAGCGTCGCTCAATCGACCAGTCCTCGAGACGGTCGACGTAGCAACCGGTGAGTCCACGGTCTCATTTAAAGAACGCACCGACGTCACCGCTGTGCCGGCCCTGGGAGTTATTGCCGAGGCGATGACGGCCCTGGTACTAGCCAACGAAGCGCTTCGTAAGTTCGGTGGTGACTCTGTGGCCGAGTTCAAGCGGAATGCCGATAACTACCTCCAGCACATGGGTGAGACCCCGAGCGCTGCTCGACCCGAGTAGCCGTGGCCCGGATTGTCTTAGTCGGACTCCCGGGTGTAGGTAAGTCCTCGGTGGGCCCAGCTGTGGCAAGTGCCCTTCAGATCAACTTCGTCGACCTCGATGCCGCCATCTCGAGTCAGGTGGGTTCACCTGCCTCGGACATAATCCGCGAACAAGGCGAAACCACATTTCGCTCCTTCGAGTTAGCGGTGTTACGCACCTTGCTCGAAGAGGACATCGTCATCGCTACCGGTGGTGGCGTGGTCGTTACTGAGGCTTGTCGTGATCTGCTGAAGCGTGAGCCGATGGTGATCTGGCTGGACGCTGAAGTCGATGTTTTGATGAGTCGGGTTGAAGCGGGGGATAGGCCTCTACTGGCTGGCGATCTGGCCGACCGACTGGGTCAGCTGCGTAGTGAACGCTCAGCGTGGTATCGCGAAGTCGCCACCAAGCAGATTGACGCTAACGGATCACTTGACGAAGTGGTTGAACATGTTCTCGATTGCGTGAGAACATGACAGGCATGAAGGTTCCAGTTCTGCTCGCCGATCGCTCGTACATGGTCGTAGTCGGACATGGCGTTCGTAACCAACTGGCCGAGGCCATCGCCTCGAAAGCCCCTCGAGCCGCTCGAGCAGTTCTGGTTATCTCCGAGTCGCTGCTCCACCAACCCTGGGCCAGTTTTGAAACTGGACTTCCCACTACGACGATCACTGTTCCCGACGGTGAAGCGGCCAAGTCGGCATCGCAGGTGGAACACCTCTGTACGGAGTTTTCTAAGCTCGAACTCTCGCGTCACGACGTTGTTGTTGGCGTCGGTGGTGGAGCAGTAACTGACTTGGCAGGATTCGCTGCGGCGGTCTACCTCCGAGGTATTGCCGTCGTCCACGTCGCTACATCGCTCGTCGCCCAAGTTGACGCCGCTATTGGTGGTAAGACAGCCGTCAATTTGGTCACGGGCAAAAACTTGATGGGCGCGTTCCATCAACCCCTCGCAGTCCTCTGTGATCTCGACTTCCTTGAAACCCTTCCGCCTCGCGAGATTTTGAACGGTCGTGGCGAAATTGTGAAGTGCTGCCTGCTTGACGGCTTGACGCCGCCGATGATGTCGGCCCTCTCGCTCGAAGATCAAGTGCTCTTGGCCGTCGAGTTGAAGGCCCGGATCGTTTCCGCCGACGAACGCGAAGGCGGTTTGCGGGCCCTCTTGAACTACGGCCACACACTCGCCCACGCGATTGAGGCCCTGGAACTCGGCGGACAGGAACTTGATATCCGTCACGGCGAGGCCGTCGCTATTGGTGTGGCCTTTGCGGTGCGTCTCGCCCGCCATCTCGGTCGCGTTGGTGATGATGCGGTGGCCAGCCACGACGAAGCACTCAGCGTCTTTGGGTTGCATGCTGAGTTGCCCCAGGGTCTGTCCATCGCTGCGCTCATCAACGCCATGGCGAAAGACAAGAAAGCCCATCACGATCTGACCTTTGTCCTGCCGGGGCCAAATGGGTTTGAAACCGTCTCGGGTATTAGTCGAAGTGATGTTGAGATTGTTCTCGAAGCATTTGGAGGAGTCAAATGAGTGGTGTAATCCTGTTTCTATCGGGTCCGAATCTAAATCTTCTGGGGGAGCGCAGTCCCGAGGTGTACGGCACGGAGACCCTCGCAGACCACGAACGTCGATTCACTGCGGTCGTGGCACCCGCCGGCTATTCGGTGCGCTCTTTGCAGTCAAACTCTGAGGCAACGCTGATTGAGGCGATTCACGAGGCACGGGCGAGTACGGTCGCAATTGTCTTCAACCCCGGTGCCCTGACCCACAGCTCGTGGGCACTGCGCGATGCGCTGGAGACGTTCAACGGGCCCAAGATTGAAGTTCATCTCTCCAATCCAGCCGCCCGTGAGCCATTTCGGCACTTGTCAACAGTGGCCGGAGCCGTGAGTGGCTCCATTGCCGGCTTTGGCGCCCTCGGGTATGAATTGGCGGCTCACGCCGTCCTCGCACGCCTGAAGGCATAGGAATTCACGCCGCAGGGCGTACACTAACCACGCACGAAATGAAGAGTTAGGTCAGTGATGCCCGCAATTTCCAGTAACGACATTAAGAACGGCGTAACGCTGAACGTTGAAGATGGTCTGTTCACCATTATCGAGTTTCAGCACGTCAAGCCCGGCAAGGGAGGCGCCTTCGTGCGCACCAAGCTGCGCAACCTCCGTACCGGTCAAGTGATCGAGCGCACATACCGTGCCGATGAGCGTCTAGAGCAGGCGATCATCGATAAGCGGGATATGCAGTTCTTGTACCGAGACGGTGAGGATTATGTCTTCATGGACCAGACCAACTACGACCAGATCCCAGTACAAGAAAAATCCCTTGGAACGGCAATCAACTTTCTTAAGGAGTCCGGCAAGGCTCTAGTCATCTTGCACAATGAAGAGGTCATCGGCGTGGAAATGCCCGCGTCGGTCGAGCTCATCATTGCCGAGACCGAGCCTGGCGTACAGGGCGACCGCGTTTCTGGTGCCCGCAAGCCCGCCACGTTGGAAACAGGTTTCATCGTGCAGGTGCCTCTCTTTGTGGGACCCGGTGAAAACATCAAGGTAGATACGCGCACCGGCGACTACATCACACGGGCCTAACCGGTGAGCGAACTGGGCGAACAGCGCCATCGTGCGCGCGAGCGAGCCCTCGAAGTGGCCTACGAAGCCTCAATCAAAGATCGCACGGCGGAGTCCGTGCTCACGGAACTGCCCCTTCAGCCTGACGCTTACGCCGTCGCACTGCTCGAGGCGTTTGAGGATCACAGGGTGTGGGCCCAAGAGATCATCAGCGCTCACGCACTCGATTGGCAGTTCGACCGGATGCCCCTTGTCGATCGGCTCATCATGATGCTGGCACTTTGTGAAATTCGTATGCCGGACTGCCCACCAACTGCGGTGGTTATTGATGAGGCCGTGGAACTCGCCAAGGCCTACTCCACTGATGGAAGTCCCAG
>WLKR01000051.1 GCA_009701115.1 Actinomycetota bacterium
AACAGGTCCAGGCGTTCGCGACTTAGGGGACCATGCCACAACGCGTGCCATCCCCACGAAAAGAGCCACTCACCTTCTGGCAAAGATTGATGTGTAGCAAGAAGACGATTGTCGTAATCGGTTGCATTCACAGCGGCCGCAAACGCCCGTCGTGGCAAAATCCAGTCCTCTGGTGCGATGACTTCGGTTGTCAACGTGGTTGCCCCAAGCATCGGGTGCAGGTGTTGATCAATTAGGCCCGGAACAAGAACCCGATCAGCGAACACGTTTGACACTTCATGATCGGAGCCCACTGTGGTCAGAACTTCTTCCAGTGATCCGACGGCGAGAAACCGACCATCTCGAATAGCCACTGCCTGCGCCGACGGGCAATCATCGTTCATTGTGATGATGCGCTTGGCCTGATAGACAACGGTCTTGGACATCACCGAATCGTAATCCGTACAACAATCTGCCAGGGAGCCGGCGGCCCCTCACTAGGCCTAGTGGCCGGCGTGGTTGCGCAGAACCTGCCACAACGCTGAGGCCTTGGCGCCAATTGACGGTTGGTCGCTATGGGTTCGCGCTTCGGTCATCACACGCGGGCCAGTGACCACGAGGCCGTGACCGGGCAGGAGGTACTCGACGTCGAGAGCGCGAAGTCGGGCCTCGCTTATTGCCGACAACTCGGGGTCGACGAACTCGGGGTTGAACCACGCCCGTCCGTTGGCCGACAGGACCGCATCGCCTGCAAGAAGGGTGCGGGAGGGTGCGTGGAAGAGACAGGTTGAGTCATCGCTGTGGCCGGGAGTGTTGAGCACCTGCCAGTCGGGGAGCCCGGGGAGGTGCTCGCCGTCGGAGAGCCACGAGTCCGGTTCGAACGGAAGTCGAACCTCTTTACCGTTCCAGCCGATCGACGCCGCCGTGCCGGAGATTTCCTTGGAGGCCGCCAGGTCTCGGGGCTGGCTCGCCATCACTGGGAGAATCTGGGAGACCTCCCTGATGCCCGGCGGTCGGAGGGCTCGAGTCCCGGCGCGCATCTCGGCGATCGCGATTGGGAGGTACACGGCAGTTCCCTGCTGGTCGCGCAGCGTTGGGAGGCCTCCGACGTGGTCCGCGTGTCCGTGGGTGGCAATTGCCGCCCCGAGCTCGGACAAGTCGGAACCCCGGTCTGACAAGACCTTCGCCACGAACGGGATCTGCGACGGCATACCCAGGTCGACCACGAACGGTTGGCCGTTGCCGCCGTCATGGATGACGTAGCAGTTGTAGAGCCACTTCGAAATCACGGTGATGCCGATCTCGGGCAACTCCGTAATCACCGGTGCCGGAACGGATCGTTGGGCAGCCATAGTCCGAGACTAACGCTGTGAGGGCGCCGGTACCGGTACCGGTATAAAGCCGTGCAGCCGTGCATTCTTAGAGATAAGGTTCGCAATATACCAAGGGGGAATCATGGGTAAAAGTAGAGCACTTCTCATCGGTCTTGTTGTAGCTGGCTCGCTCGGATTTGGAGTTGGAGCAATGACAACCAGTGGGGCAGCGAGTACGACAAGTGCTGCGGTCTTCTACGGGTGTTCCAACCAGACAACCGGTGCAGTCACAAATATTTCTACGAAGGTGAAGAGCTGTGGCAAGGGGACGAATGCAGTTTCTTGGAACGCAGCCGGCCAGACCGGAGCTTCGGGAATATCGGGCTTAACTGGGTATTACCTGTCGAACACTAAAGGTACTTCCTGTATTTTTGTTTCAACGTGGGTAGGTGCCGATGGTGCTAGGCAGCTTGGCGTCTCGAACAGCCTCGGCGGATCGGCGACCTACGTGTATGCATGTCCGTTCAATAGATAAGCCTCAGGTCTTCAGTAGTTCTGTTCGGTTGTTCGACGGTCATCAAAGCAGCGTGAGCCTGTGGGGATGACCGTTGGAGACGATTACGTCCCGCTGACTTATTTCATCGAAAATCTCCGGGAAACCCAGACCTATTCATATTCGAACGGGATGAACGCTTAGGCAATATCTGATTGGTGGGCCAGGGACCCAAGAACCTTGTCAGGTTGGCGGTACGCCTTGATTTCGATGAGATTTCCGCTTGGATCTTTGATCATCCATTTTCCTTGCTCTGTGGACTCGCCCATATCCCAAAGATTCGGGACTCCCTCACTACGCTTTTCACAGTCGCCCATTTCGGCGCTCGAAAAACTAGGAGTCACCATGATCATTGTTCTCATCATTCTCGCGAGCCTGCTCGGCGCCGTCGCTACGGCCTCGGCCCTCGGCAAGCTCACCAAGAAGCCTGACATCATGGCCTCCATGGAGCACGTCGGCGTCAAGCCCGACATGATTCAGGTCCTGGCACTCCTAGAGATCTTCGGTGCCATCGGCCTGTTCGCTGGTATCTGGAGTCAGCCCCTCGGTGTGGCCGCGGCCATTGGTCTGATGTTCTACTTCGACGGCGCCGTCTTCTTCCACCTGCGCGTGAAGGACAAGGTCAAGGACTTCGCTCCGGCGATGGTGCTCGGCTGGCTTTCGCTCGTGGTAGCGATTCTCGAAATTACCGCGCGCTAAGTCGTAGCAATTACGACATGGCGGCAACGAAGGCCGCCAGCGCCACGTTGACGCTGCGAACGTCACCCGTGAGAACGCTGTCCATACGATTCATCATGTAGGCGATCGTGAGGTCGGCGTCTTGGTCCATGATGATGACTGAACCGCCGTAGCCACCCCAGTAACAAGCCCGTGGTCCGAGCGGCATGATGGAACTCGCGAGTCCGTAGCCCATGCCGAAGTGAATCTCGGTGCCCAAGACGCGGTCGACTCCGTGAGCTTGGGTCTGAAAGATCAAGTCGCTGGTGGCTTCCGAGAAGAAGCGATGGCCTTGGGTCTGACCCTTCCCGGCGATGATGGCCTGAATGGTGGCCACCGATCGAGCGTTGCCGTGTCCATTGGCCGCGGGAATCTCGGCCGCCCGCCACCAGCGGTGCTGGGGATAGGTCGCATCAAGGAGCGGTCCGGTGTAGGACTTGTAGGCCACGGAACCGGCTTCAATACCGAGCTGCGAAGCGTCGAGCGGTGGCGGTGGAATGACCATGCTCACGCGGTGCTCCTCAGATTCGGGGAGTCCGATGTGAAAGTCGGCACCGAGCACGTCGGCCACTTCACGCTTAAAGAACTGTCCAATGGTCTGACCGGTAATCCGACGAACAACTTCACCAATCAGGTGACCCTGAGAGACCAGGTGGTACCCCGATCCGTCGCCCGGTGTCCACCAGGGTGCTTGGGCCGCCAACTTGGACGTCGAGAGTTCCCAGTCGGCCAGCTCTTCGGGGGTCAGTTCATCCCAGGCCGAGAGTCCAGAGGTGTGGGACATCAGGTGCCGTACCTCAATGGCCTCTTTGCCGTTGGCGCCAAACTCGGGCCAGTACTTCGCGACGGGGGCGAAGAAGTCCAATTCGCCACGGTCCACCAACATCAGGGCCACGAGGAACGTCATCGTCTTGGTCGTCGACCAGACGTTCACGATGGTGTCGCGCTCCCACGGCGTGGTCTTGGCCTCGTCCTGGTGGCCGCCCCAGATGTCAACGACGAGTTCGTCGTGGTGCACCACGGCGATGGAGGCGCCAATGTCGGCACCGCTGTCGAGCTGACTCGAAAGCACGGCCCGAACGGCTTCAAACTTCTCAGTTGTAAATCCCTGTACTTCAGCCATGAGGCCCCCTCAATCCAGTTCTCTTAGGAACGTTAGTGAGAACATAGTGGCGTGGCTCTTGAAATCTCCTGGTTCTCCGCGCTCTGCGATGACGACTACGACCAGCTCGGGGTGGTGAGCCCCCAGCTGCGCTCCTCCTGGGACCACTGCTCCACCATTGTTGCCACGGCCGAAGAGCAGGGATTCGATTCAATCCTCCTGCCGTCGGGGTACGCCCTCGGTCTCGACACGGTCGCAATGGCCGCCGCCCTAGCTCGATCCACATCGCGCATTCGTTTACTGGTCGCGGTTCGCACCGGGGAGAATTGGCCACCCCAGTTGGCGCGACAGATCGCGACGTTGCAACATCTCGCCGACAATCGAATCGACATCAACATCATCTCGAGTGATCTCGCCGGGGAGTCCATGCCGTCGAGTCCTCGTTACGGTCGAACCCTCGAAGTGATGCAGATCCTCGACAACTTGCTCGAAGGCGATTCAGTTGAAGTGAAGGGTGAGCACTACAACTTCGCGACCGATGCTCCGCGCATCGCCACCGGCCCTCGGCCGGCCTTCTACTTCGGTGGTCTCAGCGACGAGGCGCGCGACGTGGCCGCGCAGATGGCCGATGTCTATCTGATGTGGCCTGACACCTACGAAAACGTGCGCGCCATCATTGAGGACATGACGGCGCGGGCCGCGACGTATGGACGGACATTGCGTTTTGGCTATCGCGTGCACGTCGTGGTTCGCGAGACCGAAGAAGCGGCTCGTGCGGCCGCGGCCCATCTCGTAGCCGAACTCGATGATGAAATTGGTCGCGCTATTCGCCAGAAGTCACTCGACTCCGGTTCGGTGGGCGTGGCTCGGCAGAGTGAGCTGCGCGAAGCGGCCGACCTCGAGGGTTTTGTCGAGCCGAATCTGTGGACCGGTATTGGTCGGGCCCGCTCCGGTTGCGGGGCCGCGATTGTCGGCTCACCCGATCAGGTGGTGGCCAAGATTGAGGCCTATCAGGCCTTGGGTATTGAGGCCCTCATCTTGTCGGGCTACCCCCACATCCATGAGTGTCGCCGCTTCGGGGAACTGGTGATGCCGCGACTGACGCACGCCCCGTTGGCTTAGAGCAACTCTCGAATCGCCACGACGCGGCCTTCGTCGATGCTGAGATGCGCGGCGGCGCCCATTACGACACTCCAGTAGCCATCTTCGGCGGTGACGAGGGCCGGGGTTTGGTTTCTGATCGCTTCAGCGAAGTCGAGGTGTTCGAGAAAGCTCGCCCCGTGGTGAAAGCCCTCGACAAGGACTCGTTCGTCGGTGATGGTCTCTTCGGCGACGCCGCGGTTCCACTTCTTGCGTTGCCCGACGCGGACCTGACCACTCGGGATAAAGGCCTCGGCCTTACCGGTGCGCCCCACGATGCTGAGCTCTTCGTTGTTGACTGACCCCTCGGCAAACATCGAGAGATCGAGTGAGGCCCGTACACCGTTCTCAAAGTCGACGATGACAAAGGCATTATCCAAGATGTCCGGAGTGCGACCGTCGTAGCGTTCGTCGAGGTGGTTGAATCGCTGATCGCCCGAGGCCATCACGCGAACGGGGTTGCTCTGGGCGATGAGTCGCATGAGGTCAAAAAAGTGACAGCACTTTTCGGTGAGTGTGCCCCCGGTGTTTTCGCTGAACCGATTCCAGTCACCGACCTTCACTAAGAACGGGTGACGGTGCTCTCGGATGGCCACCATGGCAATTTCACCGAGCTCACCGGCGGCGGCCACATTGATGATGTGTTGGACCGGGGGCATGTAGCGATACTCGAGGCCCACCCAAAAAACGTTGGGATAAGACCGAGCCTGTTCCAGAATGTGCCGAGCATCTTTAACCGTGGTGCACATGGGCTTTTCCACCATGATGGCCTTACCGCTGGCCATGACGTCATCGAGGACGGCGCGATGCGTGAAATTGGGCGAAGAGATGACGTAGGCGTCGCAGAGATCAGCGGCGAGCAGTTCGCGATAGTCACTGAAGGTTGCGAGTGCTCGACCCTCGGCGGTTGTGACGGCCGCCGCGAGCGAAGTTGGTTCGGGATCGGCGGCAGCTACCACCTCAACACCGGTAATGGCATTGAGGTTGCGTTGGTGCTCGAGACCCATCATGCCGGTGCCGATGAGGCCGTAGCGAAGGGGCGCGCTCACGCCTGCTTCTCCAGTCCCACCTCGCGGTCACGACCGGTTTGCGCGAGATTGAATTGGGTGACGGCAATGGTGACCGATGCCGCGAGGCAGACGTGAATCTCCACGAGGACTACGGGCAGATGCGTGAAGTACTGCACGACACCAACGAGGCCCTGCAGGGAGCCGATGAACAAGAGACGTAACACGCCTCGCTGGGCTTTGCTCGGGGCGCCCTGACGTCGAAGCACGAAGTAGATGGCGACCACGATGCAAATGAACAACGTGACGAGCGCCGCGTGAACAATCGTGGCGTCGCTCAAGGCGAAGGGAAGCCGACGGGCGCGAAGTTGGCCCCGCGATGAACCGGCGTGCGGTCCCGAACCGGTAGTGATGGTGCCGGCTACGGCCACGGCGATAAAGGGCAACCAGAGGCGTCTCGCTACGCGCTTCATCTGGGGATCGCGAACGTCGGCCCGCATTCCTGCGCCGTAGAGATATTTGGCGCGGTGGTAGAGCACGGCGCCAAGTACGACCATGACGAGGGACAAGATGAGATGGGAACAAACGAGCCACGGGTTGAGCTTGGTGTAAACCACCACGGCCCCCAAGACGGCCTCCAGCATGACGCCCACTACCAACAGCAGGGAGAAGACGATGAGGTCTTTGCGGCGCGGTGCCCGCAGCCACGCGGCCACGAAGGTAACCATGGTGACCCCCACCAAGAGCACGGTGACCATGCGATTGGCATACTCAATCAGGGGGTGCAGGCTGAGGGAACCGGTTATTTGGCCCTGGTAACAGGTGGGCCAATCCGGGCAACCGAGACCGGAGCCCGTTAGGCGAACGGCGGCACCGGTGGCGATAATGAGGAGCATCGAAATAAAGGCGGCGAGGGCAAACCACCGAAATGTCGTTGGTTTCATGCCGGCCTCGTTTCCATGGCCACAGCCTAGGGAGGGAGCCTCTCTCCTAGGATGCTCAAGTGAGCATCGTCGCACCCGTCGCTTTGAGTCCAATGCAACGCGTGATGGCCTACGTCGCCCTGACCAAGCCCCGCATCATTGAACTGCTGCTCGTGACCACCGTTCCGACGATGTTCGTGGCGCAACGGGGCTGGCCTAATCTCGGGTTGATCATCCTCACATTGATCGGCGGCACCTTGGCGGCTGGCGGCGCCAACACTTTCAACATGGTGATTGACCGGGATATCGACGCCATTATGGAGCGCACCAAGGGTCGACCACTCGTGACTGGCGCTATGACGCCACGCGCCGCCACTATTTTTGCCTTCGTATTGGAAATAGCCGCCTTTGTCGTCTTGGCCGTATGGGTCAACGTCCTCTCAGCCTGGCTAGCTATCTCCGCTACGGCCTTCTACGTCTTCATCTACACGCTGTGGTTAAAGCGCCGCAGCAAGCAGAACATCGTTATTGGTGGAGCCGCCGGTGCCGTGCCCGTCTTGGTGGGCTGGGCGGCCGTCACCAACTCACTGGGCTGGACGCCAATCGTGCTCTTCGCGGTGATCTTCATCTGGACCCCGCCGCATTTTTGGGCCCTCGCCGTGCGCTACCGCGACGACTACGCCGCGGCCAATGTGCCGATGCTGCCCGTGGTCGCCTCACTTCGCCGTACCACGCTCGAGATTCTCGTCTACACCATCGTGCTCTGGGCCC
>WLKR01000052.1 GCA_009701115.1 Actinomycetota bacterium
GGCGACCGGCGAGCAGCCCGTCGCTTGGGCTCCGAACAGGCGACCGGCGAGCAGCCCGTCGCTTGGGCTCCGAACATCACCGGTGGTGGACCAGAGACGAGGCCGAGCTCGGTAAATTCGCGAAAGCCCTTGGCAATCTTGGTGAGCTGGGAACCAGAGGCAATCGGGGCGAGCACCTGGGCCGGCAACTCCCAACCGAGTTGTTCGACAATTTCGTAGGCCAGCGTCTTTGATCCCTCGGCATAGTACGCACGGAGATTCACGTTGGCAAAGGCCCAGTCGGGGTGAGAGTCCACGAGTTCGGCACACAGACGATTGACATCGTCGTAGTTACCCTCGACGGCCAGTACGACGCCACCGAAGATGGCCGTCATGGCGACCTTGGACTTTTCGAGGTCGGAGGGGATCACCGTCACGCTGGGCCAGCCCAGCGCGGCGGCGTGGGCCGCAACGGATGTGGCCAAGTTGCCCGTGGAGGCACAAGCGGCAGTGGTGAAGCCGAGTTGGCGAGCCGAAGAAAGAGCGCAGGACACGACGCGGTCCTTAAACGATCCAGTTGGATTGCGGGTGTCGTCCTTCAACCAGAGTTCTGAGAGTCCGAGCTCCGCAGCGAGACGATCGGCTCGCTTCAGTGGCGTCCAACCAGCGCCGAGGTCGACGGGTTCGCCACCGTGATCGGGCAACAGGTCGTGGTAGCGCCAAATCGACGCGGGGCCGGCGGCAATCCGCTCGCGCGTGACGACTTTTTTAGCGGCCTCTAGGTCGTAGGCAACTTCCAACGGACCAAAGCACTCGTCACACGAGTACCGCGCCTCAGTGGGGTACGTGGTGCCGCATTCTCGGCACCGAAGACCAACAGCAAAACTCACTACGACTCCTTCTCATCGCACGGGCATTGGCACCTGGGGTTATGAGCGGAGAGCTCACAATTAACCCTGGTTGCCGCGACTTCAACGGGCCCATCCCTCAGTCGCTCTTGATGACCCTTCTATTGTGGCGAAAATTCTCGAAAAAGTCAACTACGCCACTGCTCTAGCCTTAGGGCATGACTTGGAGCGACGTCCCGTTGACCTATCTCGCCTCCCGCGGCGAACTCGATGTCCTGGTTCAGCTCAAGGGGCACAAGACCATCAGCGTCATCATCCCGGCGCAGAACGAAGCCCCCACCATCGGGGCCGTACTCGATGCCGTGCAGGCCAGCACCCGTCGCTGGCCCGGCCTGATCGATGAAGTCCTAGTCGTCGATGATCACTCGACCGACGACACCGCTACGGTGGCCAGTCGCCACGGCGCTCGGGTGGTGGACTTGCACGGCCCCGGGGGCAAGGGCCAAGCCATGACCTTTGGGCTGGCCCAATCGACCAGTGACCTTGTGGTGTTTTTGGACGCCGACGTTCTCAACACCACCGAAGAGTTCGTGCCTCGAATGATTGCGCCGCTACTTACCAACGATCACATTCAGATGGTGAAGGCCTACTACGACCGGCCTCTCCACAACATGCCCACCGGTGGTGGTCGAGTGACGGAACTCGCTGCTCGTCCGATCCTGTCGCTGCTCTTCCCGGGACTCGGGGAAATCCGCCAACCACTGGCCGGTGAAACGGCCGGTCGTCGAGAGGTATTCGAGAAGGTCGGTTTTGCCGATGCCTACGGCGTCGAGATTGCCCTACTGATTGACGTCGCGGGCAACTTTGGCGTTAACGCCATCGCTCAGGTGGACCTGGGCGTGAGGCGTCACCGCAATCGTCCGATTGAAGAACTGCGCCCAATGTCAGTTGACGTGTTGCGAGCTGCGATGGCGCGATACGGAGTCGAACTACCCAACCACTAGTGCGCGATGTCGGGACCGAGCAGAACAATGATCTGATCGTCCAACGCACCAGGTACCGGCGCTGCACCGGTCCAGAGTTGCAATGTGCCCGCGCCGAGAAACTGGCGAATGAGAACGGCCTGTGATGCGTAGCCGGACTTGTAGTAGATCGCGGTGTGACCCACGCGAGGGCCATTGAGCTTGGGCAGCATGTTCCAGCCCTGCGTCATCAACCGCGCCGTAACGGCCGCGGCTAATCCCGCCGTCTTGGTTCCGTTGGCGACCTGCACGCGAACCTGACTGCGGCCCAAGGTGGTGGTCGTTACGCCGTCGACCCCAGTGGTGGTGGCGTGATGATGCTTCACTTTGCCATCTACGGAAATCGAGGGCACCGCCCGTAGAGCGAAAAACGCAAAGAGGGCGAAGGTGAACAAGATCGCACCCATAACGCGAGGCACGGGCTGGTACCGGCCCTTGGGGCGCTCTGGCAATTCGGTCGTTTCGTCAGCCACGGTCTTAGCCTACGCCCCCGAAAATCATTAGTAGCCTTAGGGCGCACCTAGCCGGTGTGGCGCAGTGGTAGCGCAACTGATTTGTAATCAGTAGGTCGTGGGTTCGACCCCCACCGCCGGCTCCAGCAATTTTCATTTGTGGACCATTAATTTCAGCCGTCTCTGCGAAACTAGGACTATGTCCGCATTCAATAAGTCCAAATCAGTCCTGAAGGAATTCCGTTCCTTTGCGCTCCGGGCCAACGCCATCGATCTGGCGATTGGTGTAACCGTCGGTGCCGCCTTCACGGCAGTTGTCACCGCCATCGTCCAGGGCCTCTTCACCCCGATTATCTCCGCGCTAGCCGGGAACGCCAATTTCGCGACATTGACCTTTCACATCAACAAGAGTGCCTTTAAGTACGGCGAAGTTATTAACTCCATTATTTCGCTCTTGGTGATTGCCGCCGTGATGTTCTTCCTCGTCGTCAAGCCCTTGAACTCGCTGCGTCGCAATTTGGGTTTCGACGCCGATGAAACGCCGACCAAGGCCAAGTGCCCCGCGTGTCTGTCCGAGATTCCACTGGCCGCTACGCGTTGTGCTTTCTGCACCGAGGTACTTCCAGCTAACTGGAGTGAGCCGAAGCCGCCAACGGCCTAACGACGCAGGTTGCGCTGCCGCGCGACTTCAAACATGGCCACTGAAGCAGCCACACCGGCATTGAGGGAAGTGATCTTCCCCAACTGCGGGATTGAGACAACTTCAGCGCAGCGCTTACGCGTGAGCTGAGCCATACCGTTCTCTTCGCCACCCACCACAAGAGCCACAGGTGTTGACGCAAGGTCCAGGTCGTAGATCGACTTATTCGACTCTCCGGCTAAGCCCACGGTCAAGACGCCGGCCTTGTTTAAGCGATCGAGGGCGGCGGGGATGCCACCAACTTGCGCGTAGTTGAGATACTCCACGGCCCCAGCGGCCGTCTTGGTAACGGTCGGGGAGATTCTTGCTGACCGGTGACGTGGCAACACGATGCCGGTTACGCCGGCACCATCGGCGCTGCGCAACATGGCACCCAGGTTGCGGGGGTCAGTCACGCCATCGGCCACGAACAAAAAGCCACGCTCGTGCACTAAGAAATCGTCGAGCTCAACGGGCTTTAACCGATCGGCTTCGGCGAAGACACCTTGGTGACCTTCGGTACGAGCGTCCCGATCGAGGCGGGCGCGCGAAACCAACTGCACCGGAACGCGTTGACGGCGAGCCTCTTCTTCAATCTGGTCCAAGATGGCCGCCGACTCCAGAGCGTCGGCCATGTAGATCTTGCGAACATTGCGACGACGAGCGAGTAACAGTTCCAGAACGGCCTGGCGACCTTCCACCTGTTCGCCACCGAGTCCCTCGGGGGCTGTACGTAACGGAACCTCTGTACCGCGTGAGCTAGTGCTCCGCGGACGGGGGTTCTTAGGAGCGCCCTTACGGGGCTCCGGGGGGCGGCCTCCGCCGCGGACGGGGGGACGAGGCGTCATGCTTGCTCCTTCAGGAGGGCCACCGCGAGAGCCGCGATTCCCTCTTTATTTCCAATAGGTCCGAGCCGCTCCATGGTGGTGGCCTTGACCGAGACGGGGGCACCGATGACGACGGTGAGTTCGCGCACCATGGCGGCCTTGAGGTCGCCCAGTTTCGGGGCCTCGGCGATCACCGTGACATCAACATTTTCAATTACGAATCCGGCGTCACGAACCTTCTGCACGACCAGCGTGAGCAGCATGCGCGAGTCCGCACCCGACCAAGTCGCGTCAGTGTCACTGAAGTGTTCGCCAATATCACCAAGACCAGCCGCACCGAGGAGAGCGTCGGCCACGGCGTGGGCCACGGCGTCGGCGTCGCTGTGCCCTTCCAGACCGGCGGCGTTCGGAACGGTTACCAATCCGAGCTTGAGAGGTCGAGTGGCGTCATTACTGAAGCGATGAATGTCGAATCCCTGCCCGATGCGCATGGTCAGACTCCACTCATCTTGAGGTGATCAAGGTCTTCAGGGTTTGTCACCTTGATGTTGGTTCGCTCTCCGGCCACAACAACGACACTTTCACCAAGGGCTTCAACCAATCCGGCATCATCGGTAGCCACACCGGACGACGCGTGAGCCCGACGAAGAACTTCGGCCTGAAAGGCCTGAGGGGTCTGCACGGCTATGAGTTGATCACGGGGTGGCGTGTTCACCACAACCCCATCGGCGATCTGCTTAATCGTGTCGCTAACGGGTACGCCCGGAATGGCGGCAGCGGCGCCGGCGCGAACAGCCGCGAGCACGACTTCGAAAAGTTTTGTCGACGCTAAAGGACGGGCGGCATCTTGCACCACGATGAACTGTGCGTCGTCGCAGACGGCTAAGCCGGCCCGCACAGAGTCTGACCTGGTCTCTCCACCGGTCACCACGAGGTCGGCTCCTTCGCCGTCACCGAGGTAGTCCTCGGGTACGACGACCACGACAAAATCGGCCACCGAACGTGATTGCTCCACACTGTGGGCCGCGAGGGTGCGACCACCGAGTTTGGCGAACTGCTTTTGTCCGCCGAATCGCTCACCACGACCACCGGCCACCACAATGGCGGCGACGGTCATGACTACGGCAGAGCCGACGCGAGCTTCTCCTCGGCCGTCGGTAGATCGATGTCAAGCGCGAAGGTCAACTCGGAAACGAGAATCTGACGAGCACGGGTCAACATCTTCTTTTCACCAGCACTCAGACCCTTGTCCTTGTCACGAATCGACAAGTTACGAACGACTTCGGCGACCTGGTAGATGTCACCGGAGCGCAGCTTCTCGGAGTGGTTCTTGAAACGGCGCGACCAGTTGGTCGGCATGCGTGCTTCCTTCTTACGGAGCACGGCAAAGACTTCTTCGACTTCGTCCTCATTGATCACGTCGCGCAGGCCGACCATGTCGACATTGGCTACGGGAACCATGAGCGTGAGGTCGCTGTACTCCACCTTGAGCTTGAGGTAGTCCTGCTTAGTGCCGAACGCCTCTCGCTTTTCGACCTTAATTACCGTGCAGGCCCCGTGATGGGGATAGACGAGACGGTCACCCTTTTTAAACTTCTGGGTAGTCACAAACACAAACTCCTGATGGAATGGGCCAAAGATGGCTCCAATGGCTTCAAATTCTACCACTGCCTAGGACAATGGCTTAATTGTGGCGTTTTTTAGGCGCTTGGTGTCTCTTCGAAGTCCACGGAGGGCGGCAAACCCTCCACGGCCTCGAAGGTGAGTTCCTGACCGTCGTCGTTCTTCACGCAGTCAATCACGATGGTCTGACCAGCACGGAAGTCCTTAAAGAGGATCTTCTCGCTGAGCACATCTTCGATGTACTGCTGAATAACGCGACGCAGCGGACGAGCACCCAGTTCGGGGTCGTAACCCTTTTCGGCCAAGAAGAGCTGTGCGGACTTGCTGATCTCGAGTCCCAGGTTCTGGAGCTTGAGCTGTTCGCGCAGGCGACCGATGAAGATGTCGGCGATCTCGATGACTTCGTCCTGGCTGAGCTCGCGGAAGACGATGGTGTCGTCAATACGGTTCAAGAACTCGGGACGGAAGTGACCCTTCAGAGCGGCCTGGACCTTTTCCTTCATCTTCTCGTGGGTGACTTCCGAGTCGGACTTGGCAAAGCCAATCGAGGCGCGGCGCAAGTCGGCCGTTCCCAAGTTGGAGGTCATGATCAAGATGGTGTTCTTGAAGTCCACGGTGCGACCCTGCGAGTCGGTCAGACGACCGTCTTCGAGAATCTGCAACAAGGTGTTGAACACGTCGGGGTGAGCCTTTTCGACTTCGTCGAAAAGCACCACCGAGAAGGGCTTGCGGCGAACAGCTTCGGTCAACTGACCACCCTCGTCGTAGCCCACGTAGCCCGGAGGGGCACCGACCAAACGACTCACGGTGTGCTTCTCCATGTACTCACTCATGTCGAGCTGGATCAACGCGTCTTCGTCATCGAACAAGAACTCGGCCAAGGTCTTGGCGAGCTCCGTCTTACCGACACCAGTGGGGCCGAGGAAGATGAATGAACCGGCGGGACGCTTGGGGTCCTTCAGACCGGAACGGGTGCGACGAATCGCACGGCTCAGAGCCTTCACCGCTTCGTTCTGACCCACGATGCGCTTGTGGAGTTCGTCCTCCATGCGCAGCAACTTGGTGGTCTCTTCTTCGGTGAGGCGGTAGACCGGGATACCGGTCCACACGGCCAACACTTCGGCAATCATCTCTTCGTCCACGACGTCGAAGGTCTTGCCACCGGCCGCCGTAACTTCGGCATCCAGTTCGTCCTTCTTGGCCACGAGCTCGAGCTCCTGGGACTCCAACAACTTGGCCTGCTCGTTGGCACCCTTCTCGAGGGCCTCCGCCCGATCGGCGCGAATGCGGGTGAGCTCTTCGTCAACCTTCTTCTGGGCCGGTGTGGCCTCCATGCGACGAATGCGCAGGCGTGAACCGGCTTCGTCGATGAGGTCGATGGCCTTGTCCGGCAAGAAGCGGTCCGCGATGTAACGGTCCGCGAGGTTGGCGGCGGCTACGAGAGCCTGGTCGGTGATGGTCACCGCGTGGAACTCTTCGTAGACGTTGCGAAGACCCTTCAAGATCTCAATGGTCAGAGCCACAGATGGCTGGTCCACCTTCACGGGCTGGAAGCGGCGCTCGAGAGCGGCGTCCTTTTCGATGTGCTTGCGGTACTCCTCGGTGGTGGTGGCACCAATGGTCTGGAGTTCCCCTCGGGCCAACATGGGCTTCAAGATGGAAGCGGCGTCAATGGCGCCTTCGGCAGCACCGGCGCCGACCAGCGTGTGAATCTCGTCGATGAACAAAATGATGTCACCACGGGTGCGGATTTCCTTGAGCACCTTCTTCAGACGCTCTTCGAAGTCACCGCGATAGCGCGAGCCGGCCACGAGAGCTCCGAGGTCCAAGGTGTAGAGCTGCTTGTCAGCCAAGGTTGCGGGAACCTGGTTGGCCACAATCTTCTGAGCCAGTCCTTCGACGATGGCCGTCTTACCAACACCGGGCTCACCGATGAGGACGGGGTTGTTCTTGGTACGGCGCGAGAGA
>WLKR01000053.1 GCA_009701115.1 Actinomycetota bacterium
GCCACAAAGGGCACCACGTCGACGACCCCAAATCGAGGGTGTACGCCGTCGTGGAATTCCAAATCGAGGGCATCAATGACGTTGCGCAACATCCATTGAACGTCGAGCAATAACTCGTCGGCCGAGTTGATGAGTGTGAAGACAGAACGGTTGTGCCAGGGATCGCTGTGTCGATGGCGAAAGGATGAACCAGCCGACCGTTCAAACTGGCGAAGGATCGGTTCATCTTGTCCCTCGGAAACGTTGATGACGCACTCAAAGACGTCGTGGTGCGCCATCAATCGTTAGCTGCGGGTCAGGGGAAGCCCACGGCGACGGGCCCGCTGCAGTCGGCGACGCTCCCGCTCGCTCTTGCCACCCCATATACCGTGATCCACGTGGTTCTCAAGGGCGTAGTTCAGACACTGATCGGCTACGGGGCATGTGGCGCAAATCTTCTGCGCCTTAATCACACCCGTACCGTCACCGGGGAAGAACATCTCGGCTGGGAAGTTGCGACACTTGCCCTCTGCCATCCATTCGGTATTCATACTGACCCTCCTTGTTAGGCCTACAACGGACAGTAGCCACTATGGGGCCAGAAAGCCATTTCTACGATGCGAACAACTTCACAACGGACCAGCAAATGACCTTTAAAAGGCGGGCTCAACTCGACATAGTCCCGTCCGATAGAATGACTGTCCCGTTGAAGTTCTACGGGAGTAACACACTCAAAAGGAGTGGCCATGAGCCAGTTTTCGCCTACTGAACCGGCAGAGATCGAAAACCCCGTCGGTCACGTCCAGGTGATCTACCTCGGCCCCGTCGCCCCCCACTGGGAGTGCCGCATGGTCTTTGGTGAGCCTGAGCAGATCCAGGCCTTCGTGGACCGCGTCGACGCCCGTCTGCGCCTCCTGCCCCCGCACGACCCACAGTTCCGCCGCAATCGCGAGCGCGTCAACCGCGACGCCGAGCGCGAGCAACTCAAGATTGAGTGGGACCTCGGCTACAACGAAAACGAATAGTTTGCGCGCCTAGGCAAACGGTGACTGGGTGACGCGACTGCGCCACACAGCAGGCTGTAACAATTCTTCGGCACTCGGCATCCCATCGAGCTGAAAGAGTCGAGTCAATTCTTCGATACCCCATGTCGCGACGATCTCGCGCACAAACTGTTCGGCCACGTCGACGCGCGAGCCCCGTATTGAGATACCAAAGAGGGCGGCCGCAGACTCTTCGCCCTTGGCATCACTACGTCGGTGACGGCGGAGGGCTTCATCCAGGAGTGGTGTGGGCCCCACGATCGAGTGGGTGACGTGACTCGCAATGAAGTCAAAGGTGGCTCGCAAGCAGACGCTCGCCGCGTCGATGGCAATCGTCGCGGGCGTTTCTTCCCCGAGTTCAATGCCATCGAGGAGCTGCTCGGGATTGCTCATGAGTTCGCTCATGTCGCCACCTTGCATCAGTCCAGCCAGACGCCCCATGATGTCGCCCTGGGCCGCTTGGGCGTCCTGCACCGCATCAAAGAGCAGAGCTCGCAGTGCGGTTCCCGTTCCGTCTTGGCGCAAGTAGGTCGCGGCCGTGTGTTCGTAGGCCACGGCGTAGATCATCACTTGGTCGTGATCGAGCGACCACTCATCGGCGAAGCGTGCGACATTGTTAACAATGATGGCGCGCTCGTCATTTTCACGGGGGAGCGGGATAGCCCCGAGGGACCAGGCCGTCTCGGAAAAATGTCCCGCGACAGAACCCAATTGAAACCCAATGAAAAGTGGCCCCATCGCGGCACCCAGTTGCGCCAACATCGGGGCCAGGGGGTTGTCATCAGCGCTTTCCACTGGCGCCGCTGGCGTGTTCGCGTGGGGGGCTACGAGTGGCGACCAGTCGCGGAGCGCGGCCTCCGAAAGTTCGGTACGAGTAGCCGCTCGAGCGGGGGTGACCTGGGGGACGCCAAGCAACATCTCGATGTGTCGAGCCACGAGCGGACCGTACTGCTCCAGCCGTTGGCGCTCTACGGGCAGAGGGTTGGGATCGGCGTCGTCGCCACGGGCAATATTGAGCGCCAGCGCCCGGGCCGTTTCCAGCCACGAGTTCGGACCTTGTTGACCGAGCATCTTCATTAGGTCGCCCATAAAGCCAAAGTTGCCGAAGGGGGTATCACTCACAACAGCAACTTAGGAGAGACAGTCCAGCCGCACAACCACAAACGATGGTTGCTGATCTCGAAGAAACTGGATGACCATCGAGGTGTGACCGGCCGTGGCGTAGAGCTCGGTGACGATGCCGTCCATGGTGTCGACGCTCTTTTCATTAAGGGCAGTTATGACGTCACCCGGCGCGAGCTTGTTGAAACTAGGGCCTCGGGCGACGGCGGTCACCAGTACACCGCCGCCTTCGGCCGGAACGCCGCTGATACCGAGGTGACCATGACAGTTAGGGGCGGCCAACCAGGCTGAAGCCACTCGCGAGATGTATTCGGCCGTTATCCACTGTCCGTTATCGGACAGTATCGCCACCACGTCACCCGAGTCTCCAATTGCGAATGAACCGGTGAGGCCTCGAAGTTGGGTTGGGGAAGTGGCCGTGAGGTAGCTCACGATGCCGTCGTTGGTTGTCCTTCGAGCGTCGCTCAGTACTGTCGTGGCGTAGGCGAACCTCGGTGTCCTCGAGGAAGCGGCGAAGTAGGGCGAGATGACCAGAACGGGTTCGACCGCGTTGTGTGTGGCGATCGCTGTCGTCTGCAAAGTGCACGGTAGATGGAGATATGTCAACCCCAGGTGGCGGTCAAAGCCCATCCACTGAACGTGCATCCGGGGTGTGGTGAATGTCGAGCCGGTGATGGAGTCATGACGATTGAGGTGCAGCGTGGTCACCGCAACATCACCATTACCAACAATCATGGCGCCTCCGGAAATCAGGCGCCCGTCACGTTCGCTGGTGAGCTGAATAGAACTGGTGGCCGCGTCCTGACCGACGTGCGGAATGGCCTGTAGCGAAAATGCCACACGCTCATCCATGGCCTGCGTGGGCTCGACCGATGTTTCGGTGGAGTAGAGCGATAGGGAGCCCACGAGTAAGAGGACGGTTGCTCCCGTTAGGAGCCCCGCATTTACGCGCCGACTCTTCGGAGCGGGCGCGCTGGAGAGGAGCTTTTCAAACTCGCCGGGCAGTTCCGACGGGTGCAAATAAGTGCGCCCCTCCACGGGCGGAATGACCCCCCGAGCACGGCGCCATCGAAGTCGTCGTCGTTTCCCACCGTTTGGAGGCGCGCCATTGGTGCTCACAAGTAGCAAGGCTATGACTGTGACGAGGAATTTTGGTGTCGCCCTAACATCTGCACGTGGCCGTTGACGTAGCGATTGATGTGGGAACGACCACCACCCGTCTCGCCACTGCTGACGGCTCCGTCTTTCTCCGGGAAGCCAGCGTGGTCGCGGTCGACACGACTACGGGCGACATCGTTGACATTGGCGATTCCGCCATGCGCAAAATCGGACGCGATCCGAGGCATGTCGTTAACTTTCGCCCTCTCGCCAACGGCACCACCATTGACTTTGACGTTGCCGCGCGACTGATCCGCGCGCTTTTTGACCGCGCCGGTTTTAGTCGCATGAGTCGAGTGCACGCCACGATGAGCGTTCCGGCGTTTGCTACTTCTATCGAGCGCCGCGCTCTACGACAGGCGGCCCTGCAGGCCGGGGCCGTTGACGCCACGCTGATTGAAGCCCCTATCGCCGCAGCAATTGGAGTGGGCCTCCACGTCGATGAACCGGTGGCGGCACCAATCATCATGCTGGGTGGTGGCGCGTGCGAGACCGCACTTATGTCTCTCGGCGGCATTGTCACGGCTAAGTCGGTTCGGATCGGTGGCTCGCACTTAGATGAATCCATCGCCTCGGCACTCCGCCATCGCTACGGCGTCGTGGTGTCTCCCCGGGTTGCTGAGTCGCTCAAGAACGAACTGGGATCACTCATGGGTTCACGGCGACGTGACGTCCGGGTGGTGCCGGCGCGCACCGTAGACGTCGGGCTCCCCGTCAGCGTAGAAGTCTCCGCTGAAGTAGTGGATGGCGCTATTGCCGACCACGTTCGCTCCATTGTGCGCAGCGTGAAGGAGTGTCTTGGTGAGGCGCCGCCCGATCTCTCCCAGGACGTCTCAGTGCGAGGCATCCATGTGGTTGGCGGTATGGCCCAGCTCCACGACTTCCCCGAGCTCTTGACTCATGAGGTCGGGGTGGCCTGCACCACCGTTGTCCAGCCCGACTTAGTGGTGATTCGCGGACTCTTGCGCTGTTTGAACGAACTGCAAACACTGCACCGCTCGTTACGTTTAACCGACGTTTAGTCGGGATCTCGACGGAGCTGCTCGACAGCCGAGCGGACCTGCCAGTCACGATCATCTGCGGCCGCGTCGAGAGCCGTTTCAATGTCGGGCCCCTCAAAGGATGAGAGTGCCACGACGGCACGCCGTCGGACAGTGGGCTTGTCTTGCAGAGCTGCCAAAATCACATCTCGCCCTTGATCAATCCCAATCTGCCCGAGGGCAATCACACCAGCTTCACGGCACCTCGCGTCATCGTGGGATGAAGTTATCCGGTTGAGTTCATCAACCAGTACTGCGAGTCCGAGCTCGCCCGCCGCAAAGACGGTGGCCTCCACCACGAGCGGGTCCGCGTGATTGAAGAGTTGGCTGAGGGCTGCGGTAATGTCCTCGTTCACGCCCTCGAGATGCGCAACTACCTCCAGGGCATCGTGGATCACGGTGGCATTCTCGTCGTGCAAGAGCGGTAGCAAGATTTCGTTATCGACGCACTGGTGGCGCGCGAGACCCCGAATGGCGAGCGACCGCGCCCGGGGGAATGGGTGGTGAAGCGCAGCGATGAGCATGGCTCGGGACGGGTCGCTGCGATCAAAACCAGCACGGACTAGTTCTTCGGCGAACGACTCCGGTAGCGTGGCGTCATCGTGTGGCATCGCTCTATTCTCACCCGAAGTGCCCACCAAGGACGGTTATGCGTACTAAATGGCTAAAGCAGCGACGGACCGTGGTTGTGGTGTCGGTGCTCGCGGGTCTGATGTTGGTACTGAACTCTGTGCACGTGAGCACCTATGCAATCCTGCCCGGTGAGGCGCAACCCCTAGCGCCCATGATCTCGATTTCGGGAGTCGCCACGGCCCCCCACCCTCACGCCACCAAATCTGGTTTCATGATGGTCGATGTCTCGTTGCAACAGATGACGGCGTTGAGCCACATCATCGCCGAGTTTCGCGGAGCGAACAATATGGTCGAACTCTCGGCCCTCGTACCAGCGGGTAGCTCCTTCGCCGATTTTGATCGACAGAGTTACCTCGACATGGAAAGTTCGAAGGATGCCGCCGAGCTGAATGCATTTACTGCCCTCGGTTGGCAGATTCCCACCGCGGCCCACGGGGCTCTCGTGAACGACACCACCCAGGCCGGCCCGGGTAAGCGAGCCGGAATCCAAATTGCTGACCGTATTGTTTCGCTCAATGGCGCCCCGACGACGGACAGTTGCGCCGCCATTCGGATTCTGCACGACCTGCGACCCGGATCCACGATCAACGCCGGTGTCGAACACGCCAAAATTTCAGGAGCCGGTGTCTTTACTTATCAACCAGTAACCACGGTCAAGATCACGACGGCGAAGCCACCAAAAAGTCTCGGTGTTTCGGAGTGTGCAGGGATACGCACCGTCGCCAAGTCGTGGATTGGTCTCGCGCTGAGTGACGCGGTGACCTACACCTTCCCGGCCAAGGTCACCATCGACACCAATTACATTGGGGGGCCATCGGCCGGTCTTGCAATGACTCTGGCCTTGATTGACCAGATGAGTTCTGGCAGTCTGAGCGGCGGAGCCAAAGTGGCGGTGACCGGTGAAATAGCCCTTAATGGTGTGGTGGGCGACATTGGTGGAATCACCCAAAAGACTGAAGCGGCCATAACGGCCGGGGCCACCATCTTTGTCGTCCCCGTTAATCAAGCGGCTGAGGCCCGTCGGGCCGCCAACGGAAAACTTAAGGTCGTTGGTGCCTACCGGCTCACCCAGGTCCTCGCCAAGTTGCGCCAGATGGGCGGAGACCTACCAATTCCCTATACGAAACCAAATTTCTAGGCCAGAAAACCCTAGGCTGGAGCCGTTATGGACGATCGCCGCACACTGTCGCCGAACCGTCACTCGGGTATTGACGTGACCAACGCCAACTTTCGAACGGTTCGCAAGGGTTTTGACCCTGATGAAGTTCGTAGTTTTCTTGAAGGTATTGGCCGCGAGGTCGGCTTGCTGGAGAAGCGACTCCAGGACGTCCAGTCGAAATTGACCGATGCGCTACACCGCGCTGAAAACCCCGTTCTCGATGAAGCCCAACTAGCGGCCGCCCTGGGATCACAGTCGGTCGCAATCTTGCGGGCCGCCCATGACGAGGCGGGACGTGTAGCGGCCGAAGGTCAGGAGCGCTCAACGCAGATCTTCACGCAGGCTCAAGAGCGTGCGACGAACTTCATCGTCGAAGCGCAGGCTCGTGCACTCAGCATCATGAACGAGGCTGAAATGCAGTCTCAGCAAAAAGACGAAGAGGCTCGCGCCGCGGCACAACGCCTTGAGGATTCGGCTCGCATTAATGGTGAGGCCATTATTGATCGATCACGCGAGCAGGGTCGCGCCGTCATTGAGCAAGCCAACGAAGCTCGTCGCCAGATACTTAATGACCTGATGATTAAGCGCAAGGCGCTCAATGTTCAGATCGAACAGCTTCGTGCCGCCCGTGACGTCCTCACTGCTTCGGTGAGCTCAGTGCGAGAGTCGGTTGATCAAGTACTGGGTGGACTCATGAGTTCCGACGAAGGTGCACGGGCCGCGGCCATCGAGGCCCTTCGTCAGCGACCCACGGGTCCCGAACCGACTGAAGAAGAACTCCTTAAAGACGTCCCACTGCGCCCCGTACCCGAGGCCCCGGCAGTCACCCCCGAGGACTTGGCCAGCACTGATGTGACTCCGCCTTCGCGTATCCCCGCGGTAGATAAGGGTGCCGTTAAGGCCCGCGCCAATACCCCCACGCTCGTCCCCGATGTTGAAGTGGCACCATCCAGCGATGTCGTTGGAGAGATTTTTGCTCGCCTTCGGGCCTCAACGCACGAAGAAAAGGGCAGCGAGCCGGCTCCGGCCAAGCGCGCCGCCAAGGTGGCCACGACACCCGTGACCCCAGACGACGAACTCTTTCTCCAGCGAGAGGCCGCCTTGGCCCCGCACCTCAGTGAGCTCGTGCGACACGTGAAGCGGGCACTACAGGATGATCAGAACATCATGATTGATCGTCTGCGCGGTGTACACGGCATGATTACCGATCAAATGGGTGACGAGAACGAACAGCGCAGCCGCTACGTAGCCGCTGCCAC
>WLKR01000054.1 GCA_009701115.1 Actinomycetota bacterium
CGAGACCATGATGGCTTCGATACGGTCAACTTCAACCCGTCGGTTCTCTAGATCTACCGAGGCCACAAATCGACGCTCACCGTCAAAGCCCGGAGCAATGCCTCGGCGCTGACCGAGGGTGACCAGTTGTGCGGCCGGTACCCGGCCAACGACCTCTTGGGTCACCCGGTCAAAGACTTCGGCCGACGTCAGTTCAATGCGCTGACCGAGGAACTCTTCGCGACCGCGACTGGCCTCGATAAAGCAGACGTCTTGCGAATCGGGTTTGTTCCACGTTCGTAAGTTGAGTCGCTCGGCGTGCACTCGCACTTCCTCTTTGTTCATTCCACCAATCGGCAGCATGAGACGGCGCAGAATGGGACCTTGGATATAACCCAGGACGTAACTCTGATCCTTCAGGGGATCAACACTTCGTGTCAGCGTTGGTTGCCCATTCCGTAATTCCACGAGCGCGTGGTGGCCAGTGGCGACGGCATCAAAACCAAGTCGTTCGGCTCGCTCAAAGAGGAGATCGAATTTGATTACTCGATTGCACTCAATGCAAGGGTTGGGCGTCAGCCCGGCGGCGTGATCTTCGACGAAGGGCTTCACTACGGCCGCTTCAAACTCGGAGGTGTAATTGAAAATGTGATGGTCAATGTCAAGTGAGTGAGCGACACGTCGGGCGTCATCGACGTCAGAGACTGAACAGCAGCCCGAATCTGATGCGCCGCCCCAGAGCTTCAACGTCGCCCCCACAACATCGTGGCCCGCTTCTTTCAAGAGGGCGGCAGCGACTGACGAGTCAACCCCTCCGCTCATGGCCACCAAAACACGCATACTGACAGTTTGCCAGCCGGCGGTGACTTCTACTTCTCTCCTCGGAGACGGTAGACCACGTCAGCAAAGACGGCAATGAGCTGGTCGACATCTTCCTTGGTCGTTTCTCGGCCCATGGTGAAGCGCAGAGCGCCGCGGGCCTTGTCCTCAGGCATCTTCATCGCCTCTAAGACGTGACTCACGACCGAAGCACCACTCGAACAACTAGCCCCGGCGGAAGCGGCAATGCCCGCGTTGTCCAGCAAGAACAACAACTCTTCGCTGGCTAGGCCCTCAACAGTGAGATGCGTACAACCCGGTACGCGGGTCTCTTCGGTCGCCGTGATAGCCACGCCTGGGATGTAGCGAAGCGCTGCTTCCAGTCGGGCGCGCAGGGCGCTCACTCGTTCATTGACTTCCATGCGTTCACGGTCGACGACGCGACAAGCGGCGGCGAGCCCTACGGCGGCGGCTACGTCTACGGTGCCACCCCGGTGTCCACGCTCTTGGCCTCCCCCGACTGAAACTGGGGAGAGCTTGATCTCTCGACGAAGAACTAGAGCGCCAGAATTCACTGGACCACCGAGCTTGTGTGCCGCGAGAGAAATCATGTCGATACTTTCGGTCAGCGCCGGTAAGTAGAGCCACGGCGCGGCTGCCACTGCATCGGTGTGCGAAATACCACCATCGGGCACGCCACCTGCAGTGATGCTGCCGACAACTGGAATCGGCTGGTAAACACCCGTTTCGTTATTGACGGTCATCACACTCACGATGGCCGTATTGGGCCCAACGTTTTCCCAAAGGGATGAGGTGGTAACGATTCCGAGATCATCCACATCGAGAAACCGGACACGAACATCATCAAACTCATCGGCCAACGCCAAGGCCGTATTCAGCACGGCGTGGTGTTCCGTAGGCGAAATAACAATGTCACTGACTTCGTGGTGTTGGCGATGTTCACGAACGACTCCGGAAATCGCGAGGTGGCATGACTCCGTGCCACCTCCGGTAAATATCACTTCGTGGGACGGTTGACCGACAAAGTTAGCCACGATGTCGCGGGCGTCCTCGATGGCCCGCCGAGCGGCGCGCGAAGCACTGTGCATCCCCGAAGGATTACCAACAACACCGTGCTGCCACGGCGCCATAGCCTCGGCTACTTCATCGAGTCGCGGGGCACTCGCCCCGTGGTCGAAGTAGAAATTCTGCTCACTCATGATTGGTAGAAAGTCTTCACGTTTACAAACTCCTTGATGCCGTATGCCGAGAGTTCACGTCCAAAGCCCGAATTCTTTATGCCGCCAAATGGCAACTCGGGCAACGAGGCGACCACCGCATTGGCAAAAACCATACCGGCTTCAATGCCAGAAATAGCGGCGTCAACTTCGGCCTGATCGGTCGCCCAGATGGAGCCTCCGAGACCCCACGGCGTCGCATTGGCCAGAGCAATGGCCGCGGGCAAATCAGGCACAGTGTGCACGACCGCCACCGGACCAAAGAGTTCTTCACAGCCGGCGCGGCTCTTGAAATCAACGTCCACCAACACGGTGGGTGGGTAGAAAAAGCCGGGACCGTCCAGCGGCGCACCACCAGTGAGGGCGCGCGCGCCGTTCTTAATCCCGTCGTTCACCTGTGCGGCCAAGCCGTCGCGCTGAGCGGCACTCACCAGGGGGCCCACCACGGTAGAGGGATCCAGGGGGTTGCCTACTACTACCGAAGCCATAGCTTCAACGAAACGAGAGGTGAACTCCTCGGCCCGAGAGGCCACCACAATGAAGCGCTTCGATGCGATACAGCTCTGCCCATTGTTCTGAACGCGGGCCGTCACTGCAAAGGGAATGACGTCATCGAGATTGGCCGAATCGGCGATGATGAAGGCGTCAGATCCACCGAGCTCGAGGACACACTTCTTGAGATTGCGTCCGGCAATTTCTGCCACGGACCGACCGGCTCGCTCCGAGCCCGTCAGAGTGACGGCCGCCACGCGAGAATCGGCAATGACACCTTCGATGTCCTCAACTTCAATGAAAGCATTTTGAAAAACACCTTCGGGAAAGCCGGCGCGGCGAAACAACATGCCGAGAAACTCGGCGCAGGCGGGGACGTTCGGAGCGTGCTTCAAAATACCGACGTTGCCAGCCATCACCGTGGGTGCTGCGAATCGGACGGCCTGCCAGAGGGGAAAGTTCCAGGGCATGATCGCCAGTACGGCACCAATGGGGTCAAAGCGAATACCCGAAGCGGAACCACTGGTAGCGATTGCTTCACTCGCCAACATTGATTCAGCGTGCTCGGCGTAGTAGCGCATCGTCATGGCGCACTTGGCCACTTCACCCTTGGCCGCTGCGAAGGTTTTGCCCATCTCGCGTGACATCATCTCGGCTACAACGGGCACCTCACTCTCGAGGAGTTCGGCCGCACGATTCATTAGCAGGGCTCGCTCCGCAAAACTGGTGTGTCGCCATGATTCAAAAGCACGGTGCGAACAATCAAGAACACTCTCAATGCCGGCGGCATCGAGTGAGGGATAGGTGGCAATGACTTCGCCGGTAGTGGGGTTGGTGGCAACAAATGGCATAGTGGCAGTTTGTCAGGCGCTAGGGGTTGGCGTATCACCCATGACAGAGATGAAGCGCGGCGCGGTGGCACGAACGGCCAAGTAGACACAGACCATCAAGCCCGTACTGATCAGGGTCACCGGACGCAGCCCGAATCGGTGGACAAAGAAACTCTGAGAGAAGGCGCCCAGCGGGTAGGCCACCGACAAACTCATGGTGTAGAGCGACAGGATCCGAGAGCGTTCGCCGCCAGGGGCGTGGATTTGCACAACGGAGTTCAGGCCAGTCAGGGTCCCGATGTAGGCAGCGCCCACAACAACCATGACCACAACGGCCACGCTCAAGGTGGGACTCACCGCGTAGCCCGCCAGACCCACAATCATGACGATGAGCGAACCCTCTAAGACCTTGAGGCGAGACGTTCGAGCCGCAAGCGCGGGCAGGAGGATGGCACCCAGCACGGCGCCTACCCCTTGGGCGGTGACGAGGGAACTCGTCCCCACCTCGCCGGCGTGAAAGACCTCAATGGCCATAGTGGGAACGAAGGAAATGAAGGGACTCAGAATGAACGCAATCACCGCGATACTCAAAATGGGCGAGCGAGTACCGCGGACCGCCATGGCGGTCTTGGCTCCATGTCGAATCTGATCAAAGAGATGACCCACCGGCGCAACCAACTGGCGGGGTCGACTTTTCACGAATCCGTAAATCAAGACGACGAAGTAGAACGTTCCGGCATTGATCGCGAAGCACCAACCCGCTGAACCAAAACCCATGACGACGCCGGCCAACATCGGGCCAATAATCCGTCCGAGATTGAACTGCGCCGATGATAAGGAAACGGCGGCTAGTACTTCATCGGTGTCGACAAGATCACGGAGCAACGACTGCCAACTCGCCCAGGAAGCTGCTCCGGCAAAGCCCTCCACAATGGCAATCAGAACTGCTTGAATTGGTTGGAGATGACCAGTGAGATAGAGGACGGCCAACGTTGTGGCGCACAGGGCCATGACACCGTTCGAGATCTGAATGATTCGCTCCCGGCTCATCCGGTCCGCGAGGGCACCACCAACCGGTGATGCAATGGCACTGGGCATCCAGGCCGCCAGCGTCAAGATTCCCAGCCATACGGCGTTGTGCGTCGTGACCTGGAGATAGACCCCCATGGCCACTGACTGCATCCAAGTGCCCGAGGAGGAGACAAAGGAACTAACGAGGGCAAATCGAAAACTGCGATGGCGTAACGGTGCAAAGGACGTTGAAGCCATGCAAGGACGCTAGTCGGGTCGCACTACTCTCCCTCCGTGCCAACGAACGAGCTACAACTCGCACACCGCATGGTGGCCGAAGGTCAGCGCGTCGTACTGCTGACGGGTGCGGGGATATCCACGGCATCGGGCATTCCCGACTATCGCGGACCTGATGGTGTCTGGACGAAAAATCCCGGTGCGGAAGTGCGGGCCCACATTGACGTTTGGATGACGGACGTAGAGGTGCGGCGGGCCGGATGGCAACGTCGAGCCAATATGTCCTGGGGAACCGTCCAACCCAACGCGGCTCATTATGCGGTCGCTGACTTTGCCCTACGAGAGACCCTCGACGTGGTGGTAACGCAAAACATCGATGGCCTCCATCAGAAGGCGGGACTCACCGGGGAACGGCTCATTGAAATCCACGGAACGGTGCACGAGTCACTCTGCATGCGCTGCGGTTCGCGTGGTCCCATCGAGCTCATCATTCTGCGAGTGGAGGCCGGCGACTCGGACCCCCGCTGTGAGGCCCCGTCCGGCGACAACCGTTGTGGTGGCATTTTGAAGGCCGCCACTATTTCCTTTGGCCAGTCACTCATCATCGAAGATCTGAACCGGGCCGAGCGGGCAGCCCGTGAGTGCGACGTGTTCATTGCCGCCGGTTCAACGCTCGGGGTCTACCCCATTGCGGCGATTGTGCCTGTGGCGCATAGAGCTGGAGCGAAGATCATCATCGCGAATGGCAGCCCCACTGAGATGGACGCGCTGGCCGACATCGTGGTCGCTGGCGACCTCACCGAGACGTTGCCAGCGATACTGGCTGGTTAGTTGTCGTCGTGCTTCTTAAGACGCGGACGCAGGGCAAACCAGAAGACTGAAAACAGGGTCACCACAACACCGACGATGCCGAGGGTCTTCTTCTTGCTGCCGGTGGAGGATTCGTTGCTCATACCCCCATGGTACGGCGATACCCCGAGGTTTGCACCTCGGGGTAGCAATACTTCGAACGGCTGTGCTTTAGGCCTGTCGGTCCGCTTCAATCACGCATTCAAGCGACACCTTGCGAGAAACCATGAGGCTGTTGCCTTCGAGGACAACCTCTCGAAAAGATTCGCTAGCTCTGGGCCTTGGTCACCCAGGCGCGAGCATTAGTGCGTTCGTCGTCAAAGGAAAGTTCTTCACCGTCACCGAGTCCGGCTGTCGCGTGAATCTCGGTAGCGAGCACTTCGCTAGCTACGAGCGCAAAACCATCAGACAGATCGTCAACACCCACCAAGTGCAGCGTGATGCGGTCAGAGACGTCGAGACCGGTGGTCTTGCGAAGATCCTGAATCTGACGAACCAAGTCACGCAAGTAGCCACGACGGAGCAGTCCGTCATTCAAGGTGAGGTCCAGCGCGACCACTTCGCCGCCTTCTCGACCGACTGCAAAGCCACCCTGACTCTTTACGCGTAGTTCAATGTCGTCGGGGCCAAGAACGAACTCCCCAGTGGAGAGCGTTAGCGAGACGGTTTCGCCCCGTTCGAAGGCGGCCGACACGGCCGCCCCGTTGAGCTGGCTCAGCGCCGGGCGCAGTTCTTTAGCCGCCTCGCCAAGACGCGGTCCGAGAGTTCGGAAATTAGGAACGAGTTCAAAACTCAAGACGTCAGCCAGTTCTGTGCCGTATTCAATGGCGTCAACGTTCAACTCTTCTTCAACAACGCCAACGGGCGGTCGAGGGCTACCCGGCGGCAAGAAGACCAGGGCCCGCGCGAGTGGCTGGCGTACCTTGACTCCGGCGTCGGCCCGCGCGGCCCGACCCATCGACGTCAGACTGCGCGCCACAACCATGGCCGCTTCGAGGTCATCGTCGATATCGGCCTCGAGCGTGCGGGGCCAGTCGGCGAGGTGGACCGAGTGTGATGCGTCGAGTCCAAACAGTTCGCGATACATCGAGTCCGCTACGAAGGGACAGAACGGTGCGAGTAACAGTGAGATGCGCTGGAGCACTTCGAGCAACGTGGCCTGTGCCGCCAGAGAGTCGGAGCGAGGGGCGTTGGGATCGGTGCGCCAAAAACGTCGGCGGCTGCGGCGGACGTACCAGTTCGACAGGTCGTCGACGAGGCCCGAAACGGCTGACGCCGCCGGCAACGGCTCGTAACCATCGAGTGATTCGGTAACGATCTTGGTCGTCCGCTCAAGGCGGGACAGAATCCAACGATCCATATCGGGTCGATCGGCCCGGGCGGGAATTTCGGGGTCCTGGGGATCAAACCCGTTGAGCGAGGCGTAGGTCGTGAAGAAGCTGTAGGTATTCCACAACGTGCCGAGGGTTTCACGCATTGATGAATCGATGGCGCCGAGGGAGGCGCGAGTAGGTGTCCACGGCGAGCCTTGCGAGAACATCCACCAGCGCAGCGGATCGGCGCCGCGAGAGTTCAAGACTTCCCACGGGTCAATCACGTTGCCGACTGATTTGCTCATCTTGCGACCGTCAACATCCACGATGTGTCCGAGACAAAGAACGTGCTCGTACGGCTTGGCGCCAAAGACGAGAGAGTTCACGGCCAAGAGGGAGTAGAACCACCCTCGGGTCTGGTCGATCGCTTC
>WLKR01000055.1 GCA_009701115.1 Actinomycetota bacterium
GCGCCGGCACTATCCCCGCGGGCTATCACTACATCGATGGTGATGGTGGCGACTTAGACGACACCCCACTGGCCGATCGTCGTATGTTGGCCGAACACGGTGCCCTGCTGGTCTCGGCCGGCATCGAGCGCTCGACGGGCAAGATAAAGAGCCCGGTAACGGTGACGCCCCGTGGGTGGTTTGTGGGGGAGCGCGACAAGGACCTCGTGACCAGTGCCGTCAAGGAAGTCACCCAGGTGCTCGAAGAGGCACTGAAGAAAGATGTACGCGACAGTGAAGAACTAAATCGCCTAGCCCGACGTGCCCTCGGCCGCTTGGTCGGTCAAAGGTTCCGACGTCAGCCCGTGCTGATGTCGTCAATCGTCGTCTTCTAAGACTTGTCAGGCTCGCCGTGGTCGGCGTTGGCCGAACCGGTTCGCCAGAATGCCTTCACCGAAATCTGTTCGTTCGCCAGACCTCGATCCAGTAACGCAGTGCGCATCGTCTTCATGGTCTTGAACTCACCGAAGAGATAGGCGTGGCCCTCATCAGGGGGGAATGCGAAGGCCGCGAGTCCGTGCAGGAGTGCCTTGGCGTCGCTCAACGAGGCGTCCTGATCTAAGAAGATGCCCGTGGCGCCAATGCCCTCCGGCAAGTTCGGTGTGACAGCGTCGTCAGGGTGTGGCGTCTCGACAATGAAGATGGCCCGACCGGGCTCTTCGATACTTTCGGCCATGCGGTAGAAGGCTCCGAGACTGCTGGCGTCACCGATGAAGAGGTGCCAATCGGCCATGGGGTCTAATGGGATTTTGCCGCGAGGTCCAACGACATCGAGTGCATCGCCGATTTGAACTTCACGGGCCAAGGTGGCACCCGGTCCCTGGTGGCCAGTGGCGATCCAGAGAACAATTTCGTCGAGCTCTGTGTTGACTGAGCGCACTGAGTAGCGGCGTCGTACGGGCCGACCATTGTGACTGACCTCGAGCATGACGTCGTTACCCGGGACGCCGGCGAGTTCGCTGACGCCGCGCAAGGTGATGGCTCGCAAGGTGGGGGATATCTGCTCCGCCGTAACCACGACGGCGACCTTGGCAGTGATGCCGAGGCGGCTGGCCAGTTCGATGGAGGTCGGGTCTAGGGGGCGAGTCACCCGCAAATCCTACGGGGATACCCCCGATTTGAACACCTGTTCGGTACATTGATGGGGAAGTGTCAGCCGCTAAGAAACCCGCCAAGAAGGCGCCGGCCCGCGCCAGCGGACGAGCAGCCACCAAGGCCGCTGCGAAGACGAGTATCTGGGACCGCCACCGACGCGACCTCTGGATCTTGGCTCTTGTAGTGGTGGGCTTTTTCGTGCTCTTCGCCGAAATCGGACTGCTCGGCCCCACTGGTCACGTAATCGAGACTGGCCTGCAGAGTGCCCTCGGCCTGGGGCGTTATGCCGCCACCGTTATCTTTCTCGGACTGGCCGTTCTCATGCTCTGGGGCAAGGTCGATATCGACCGAGTCCGGCTGAGCGTCGGCCTAACCCTCGGCCTCGCCGGCGTAAGCGGAATCACTCATTTCCTCGGGAGTAGCCCAACCATTCACGCCACCACCAATGATCTCGGATCGGCCGGCGGCTACCTCGGCGTCATCGTTGGGGGAGGGCTGCACGGCGTGCTCGGGATGGCCGGCGCGACCGTGGTGCTCTTTGCCATTTTGGTGATTGCCACCATGGTGCTCACGGGCATTGGCCTGCGAGTCTTGGTGGCCGGTCTCTGGTCGGCGGTTCGTTGGTGTGGTCGCACGATGGCCTCATGGTGGAGCGCCCGTCCCGAGCGCACTGAGCCTGAAGATGAAGTCGTTGAAGAAGAAGTTCCGGCCCGGACTCGACGTCGCAAAGATCCCCCAATCGAAGAGTTCCCGGTGCAGACTACCGAGGAGTACGACGAAGCCATGGCGGCCGAGGCAGCCCTCGCCGATCAGGAGCCCGATATCGAGATTGCTGACGTGCCGGCCAAGCCGAAGCGGATCAAGAAGGCCGCAGCCCCAATCGCTAAGGGTGACTGGACGCTCCCGAGCATGAGTCTCCTCGCTCGAATCAAAGAACAAAAGCAGGACCGAACTGCAGTCGACGCCGCCGGTGAAGAGCTCGTCGACGCCCTCGCCGCCCACGGAGTCGAGACCACGTTGGTGGGCTACACGATCGGGCCCTCGGTCACCCGCTTCGAACTGGAATTGGGCGCCGGAGTCAAAGTTGCCAAGGTCACCTCGCTCAACCGTGACATCGCCTACGCCATGGCCTCACCCGATGTGCGCATCCTGGCCCCCATCCCCGGTCGCTCGGCCATCGGTGTCGAAGTGCCGAACCGTCAGCGCACGCTCGTCTCACTCGGCGACTTGCTCGCCTCCGAAGAAGCCATTTCAGCTACCCACCCCCTCGACGTGCCACTGGGTCGTGACATCTCCGGGCAAACCGTCGTAATCAACTTGGCCGAGATGCCCCACGTGCTCATCTCGGGTGCCACGGGTGCCGGTAAGAGTTCATGCATTAACTCGCTAATCACCTCACTCGTCATGCGTGCCACACCTGATGAAGTCCGCATGATTCTGATTGACCCCAAGCGAGTCGAGCTCGGCCAGTACAACGACCTACCGCACTTGTTGACCCCGGTTGTCGTTGATCCCCGCAAGGCCGCCGGCGCGCTGCACTGGGCCGTGAAGGAGATGGAGCGTCGCTACGACATCCTGGCCGAGAACGGCGTCCGTGACATCACGAGTTACAAAGAGATGCTCGCAAAGGGGCAGATTGAAGTCGCACCCACCGACCAAGAGATTGGCGCTGAGATTCTCGAGCGGGTGACCGGTCTCGAGACTGACTTGCCACCGAGCGGTCCCGAAGAGTTCCCCTACATCGTCATCGTGGTCGACGAGCTCAACGACTTGATGATGGTCGCGGCCCGCGACGTGGAAGAGTCAGTCGTGCGCATCGCTCAGATGGCCCGAGCCGTTGGTATTCATCTAGTTCTTGCCACACAGCGACCCAGTGTGGACGTCATTACTGGAGTTATTAAGGCCAACGTGCCGAGTCGTATGGCCTTTGCCGTTTCCTCGCTGGCCGACAGTCGGGTCATCTTGGACCAGGCCGGTGCCGAACGTCTCATTGGCAAGGGAGACATGCTCCTGCTGACCGCTTCGTCTAACGTCTCTCGTCGCCTCCAGTCGCCGTGGGTCTCAGAGGACGAAGTGCGCAATATCGTCGACACCTGGAAGAACCAGGGCGGCCGACCCGAGACTGGTGCCAGCTTGGAACTCGAAGCCGTAGCCGTTGGTGGGGGGTCCTCCTCGTCAGGTGGCGGGTATGCCGGTAACGAGGACGACGACGATGAAGCGTTGCGTCAGGCCCGTGACCTCGTCATTCGAACCCAATCTGGGTCGGTTTCAATGCTCCAACGGAAACTCCGTGTTGGCTTTGCGCGCGCCGGTCGCCTCATGGACATGTTGGAGAATGAGGGCACGGTTGGGCCCGGGGAAGGCTCCAAGTCTCGCAAGGTGCTTATTACCCAAGAAGAGCACGAAGCACAAAACGGCTAACGCCTACGCTTAGAACATGCGAGTACGTGTTCCAGCTAGTTCAGCGAACCTCGGTCCGGGGTTTGATGCACTCGCCATTGCGCTGGATATTCCAATCGAAGTTTCCGTGGAGATGGCTGATCAACTCTCCTTGAGCGCCGAAGGATTCGGCTCAGAGCTGACCGATCCGACCAAGCACCTCGGGGTGGCCATTGCCACCGAAATACTGGGTCATCAGAACTTCGCCCTCCACATCAAGTCTTCTATTCCTCTGGCGCGGGGGCTGGGTTCTTCGGCTGCCCTTGCAGTGGCGGTGGCCAAGGCCGCCGGATCGCAGAACCCACTAGCCGTGGGAACGCGCATCGACGGCCACGCCGAGAACGCCGCCGCATCACTGTTGGGTGGTTTTGTCACGGCCTCCGTCGAGGACGAAGAAATCTTCGTGGCGTCTCTTCCGCTCGATCCCGCCCTGCGGTTTGTAGTGGTGATTCCCGAACGCGAACTGGCCACCGCGGATGCTCGTCGTGTTCTCCCCACCACCGTTTCGTATCACGACGCCGCCTTCAACCTCTCTCGGGTGGCCCTGCTAACAGCTGGTCTGGCCGACCACACATTGCTCCAGGCCACCGCCATGGATGACCGACTCCATCAGCCGTTCCGCATGGGTCTCTTGCCATTTGCAGCCGACGTACTGCGCGCCACTCGCGAAGCGGGCGGGCTGGCTTCCTGTTGGTCCGGGGCTGGTTCAACGATGTTGGCGGTGGCCACTGGCTCCACGGCCTCTGCTGTAGCTGAAGCGGCTCGCAATGTCCTCAATCAACACTCCGAACCGGGAACGGTCCAGATAGTTGAGGCTGATCGACGCGGACTTCAAGTTCTGTGACCCTCGCCAGACTGGCCCGGCCCCCCAAGAGTGCGGCCGGAGCTGGTGGAATGGTGCTGTTAGGTGCCCTCTTTGTTCAGTACTCCGCAGCGCTGGTCGCTCCAATCTTTGTGGTCGTCGGTGCGGCAGCAACGAGTGCTTGGCGTTTCAGCGTTGGCGCACTAGTTCTGCTCGCATTAGCTCGCCCCAGGGTGTGGCGCTGGACACGAAGGCAGTGGATCGGTGCATTCGCGCTCGGAATTTCAACGGCCTTCATGAACCTCTGCTTCTTTCAGGCAATTGATCGCATCAATCTCGGAACGGCCGTGGCGATTGAGTACCTAGGTCCTTTCCTGGTTGCGGCACTTGGCAAACGATCGTTTCGGCACGTCGTATTCGTGTTGGTGGCGGCACTCGGTGTCTTGGCGCTGGCTCGTCCTGGTGGCGACGTGTCTGTCACGGGCCTCGCCTTTGCGGCCTTGGCCGGCGTGGGTTGGGCCGGTTACGCCTTCGCTTCGTACTACGTCGGTGACGAGACCCCTGGCTTCGATGGACTCGCCATGGCAATGACTATTGCCGCGGTTATCACCCTTCCTTTTCTTCCGGCCTCCATCGTGCCAATGTTCGACCACGGGCTCGTTCCCCGCATGGTGATTGCCTCAGTCGCTGCGGTGGTCTTGGGCTTCGGTGCCGAGATGCAGGCCCTCCGTCGACTCCCGCCCAGCATCGTGGGAGTGCTGCTGGCTCTCGATCCGGCCGTCGCCTTCGCGGTGGGGTTTTTGGTCCTGGGTCAGCCAATACTCGGTTGGGACATCGTGGGAACGGGACTAGTCATCATCTCGGGGATCGCGGTAACCCGCGACGCCTAGATGAATTCCTGCTCACCAGTAGAATTTGCTGGTGAGCACGGCCCGTACCTTTGAGATTCATACGTACGGCTGCCAAATGAACGTCCACGACTCCGAACGGCTAGCGGGACTTATGGTGGCTGATGGTCTCGTGCCGGTGGAGCCCGGGCAGCAGGCCGACGTCGTTCTCTTCAACACCTGCACGATCCGTGAGAATGCCGATAAGCGCCTCTACGCCGCCCTCGGGCAACTCAAGGCTCTTAAGGAGAGTCGCCCCGACATGCAGATCGCCGTTGGTGGTTGCATGGCCCAAAAGGATCGTGAGTCCATTATCAAGCGGGCCGGGTTCGTCGACGTCGTGTTTGGGACTCACAACATCGGTTCCGCCCCCGGCCTACTGCGCCGTTCGTTGACCGAAGGTCCGCTCGTTGAGATTCTCGACGCCCCCGACCCCGAGGCCCACCTCGACATGGCCCCCGCGCTGAATGCGGTGCGCGAAGTTCCCTGGGCCGCCTGGGTCACCGTCCAGACGGGATGCAATAACTCGTGCGCCTTCTGCATCGTTCCCTCGGTTCGTGGCGATGAAGTCTCTCGACCTTTTGATGACCTCGTGGCCGAAGCGACCATGCTGGCCGGTCAGGGTGTGACCGAAATCACTCTGCTGGGTCAAAACGTCAATACCTACGGTCGCGACATCACGAAGCGCCGCCCACTCTTTGCTGACCTACTGCGCGCCGTGTCGGCCGTCGAGGGAATCGAGCGTGTTCGATACACCTCGCCCCATCCCCGCGACCTACGCCCCGAAACAATTGCCGCGATGGCCGAAACGCCCGAGATCTGTCCACAGTTGCATTTGCCGCTCCAGTCCGGCAGTAACGAAGTGCTCGTGGCGATGCGCCGTGGCTACACCGCCGAGCGGTATCTCGAGCGCCTCGCTGATGCCCGAGCCGCAATGCCGGGTCTAGCGGTAACGACCGACATCATTGTTGGTTTCCCCGGGGAAACTGAAGTCCAGTTCGAAGAGACGTTGCAAGTAGCGGCCGAGGCCCAGTTCGACTCGGCCTACACCTTCATCTTCTCGCCCCGACCGGGTACTCGTGCCGCTGAGATGGCCGACTCCTTCGTTGCACCAGAGGTAATCAAAGATCGCTTCGCTCGCCTCGATGCCGTTATTGATCGCAGTGCACTGCTTCGTAATGAAGCTCGCGTGGGTATCGAAGAGGAAGTGCTTGTCGAAGGTGCGTCACGGCGCGATGACAGTCGCGTTTCGGGGCGAACTCGTCAGGGGAAACTCATTCACTTCACCCCGCCACCCGAAGGTCTGCGACCCGGGGCCCTAGCGACCGTCAAGGTGGAGTACGGCGCCCCCTTCCACCTACTGGGCAGTTACGTGGCCACTCTTCGTCCACCCCGTCACAAAGTCCGTATTCCACTTCTGAACTCGTGACAACCCCACCCCGAGTCATTGCTCTCGTTGGCAGCACGGCCTCCGGCAAGAGTTCGGTGGCACACTCGTTTGCCCTTCAGCGCGGCGACGTTGAGATTTTGAGTGTCGATTCGATGACGGTGTATCGAGGCATGGATATCGGAACGGCCAAGCCCACAACGGCCGAACAACGCGAAGTTCGCTACCACTTGCTCGATCTGGTTGATGCCAGCGAGTCCTACTCGGTGGCGGAGTTCCAACGAACGGCCCGTGAGGCTCTGACTGATATTGCGAGCCGTCAGAAGATTGCTCTCCTGGTGGGCGGGACGGGCCTCTACGGACGTGCGATTATCGATAACTTCACCATGCCGGGGGAGTATCCAGAGCTTCGCGCTTCGCTTACCGTGCGGGCCGAGACCGAGCTCGCCACGATGTTCCAAGAACTCACCGAACTCGACCCTTCGGCGGCCGAGAAGATTGAACCGACCAACGCCCGTCGAGTTGTGCGGGCTCTTGAGGTAA
>WLKR01000056.1 GCA_009701115.1 Actinomycetota bacterium
AGCGAGTCCTACTCGGTGGCGGAGTTCCAACGAACGGCCCGTGAGGCTCTGACTGATATTGCGAACCGTCAGAAGATTGCTCTCCTAGTGGGCGGCACCGGCCTCTACGGACGTGCGATCATCGATAACTTCACCATGCCGGGGGAGTATCCAGAACTTCGCGCTTCGCTTACGGCGCGGGCCGAGACCGAGCTCCCCACAATGTTTCAGGAGCTCGCCGAACGAGACCCTTCGGCGGCCGAGAAGATTGAACCGACCAACGCCCGTCGAGTTGTGCGGGCTCTTGAGGTGATTCTTGGTAGCGGTGAGCTCTTCTCCAGTTTTGGCCCGGGGCTTCAGTCCTACTTTGATGCCGATATGCCCCAGGTGGGTATCCAGCCTTCACTGGAGGCGGTGGATGCGGCCATTGACCAGCGGTATCGCTCGTGGATTGAAGCCGGCCTGGTCGACGAGGTGCGAGCACTACGAGACAGTCCCCACGGGCTCTCTAGAACGGCGGCCCAAGCCGTTGGCTACAAGGAATTGATCCCCTTCCTCGAAGGGGAGAGCGATCTGGAGTCCTGCGTTCAGGCGGCCACCTTGGCGACGCGGCAACTGGTTCGTCGCCAGCGAGCCTGGTTTCGCCGTGACCCCCGAATTGAGTGGTTCGAGAAGGCCGAAGAGGTCACAAATCGACTTTCCACGCTGGTGGGGTAGTTCCAAAGAGCCGTGAGAGAATGACACTAGTGATGACGCGCACACTGCAGAAATGGAACGGGGCGGGGAACGACTTCCTCGTCGACGTCGGTTCCCCTGACGAACTTGCGGTGTGGACGGCGAGTCGGGCTACGGCAATCTGTGATCGCCAAGTAGGCATTGGGGCCGACGGCCTGCTGTTAGCCACGCTTCAAGACGGATTGCTTTCTATGACGCTCTTTAATGCCGACGGTTCCATTGCCGAGATGAGTGGAAACGGCATCCGTTGCCTCGTAGCGGCGGTTCACCGGGCCACGCAGGCCACCTGGAGCAGCATTGACGTCGCCACCGGCGCCGGTCGCCGCTCTGTCTCTCTCACCCTCGCGGGTGATGAGGGATTCGGTTCAGTCGACATGGGGTCAGTCCGCCTCGAACAGCCCCTTGAAGGCACGCTCGGCGTTGCCAATGTTGGTAATCCCCACATCGTTCTCATGGACGAGGCCACATGGAGCGATGCGGAGCGCACTGCTCGTGCCGTGTCGCTTTCGGACTCGTTTGGGGGTGCGAATATTGAGTTCGTCACTGTGCTCAGTGACTCCCACGTCGCCATCAAAGTTCATGAACGCGGTGTCGGCTGGACTCAGGCCTGCGGCACTGGTTCTGTGGCCACAACAGCAGTTATGCATCACCTAGGCCTCACTGGACCCAAGGTGGTTGTCTCAAATCCCGGGGGCGACCTCACTGTTGAACTCAAAGGCATCGAAGCCACCTTGGCAGGACCGGTTGCTTTCGAACGTGATGTGGAGTGGTCGCTGGCGTGACGTACCTTCCGTCAACGCTGATTGACCGTACCTTTCGCGAACGCATTGTCCTCGTTGGGGTCATCTTTCCGGATTCCTCGGCCGCGGAGCTCGACAAGGAGCTCGACGAGTTGGCCCTCTTGGTCGATACCGCCGGTGCTGATGTCTCGGCTCGCGTTGTTCAACGGCGTGACCGCCCCGACCCGGCCACGTTCCTCGGTTCGGGCAAGGTTCAGGAGTTGAAAGAGATTTGCCTGGCCGTCGATGCCGATACGGTCGTCTTCGATCACAATCTTTCGCCGGCCCAACAGCGGAATCTGGAAAAGTTGCTTGGTCGAACCGCCATTGACCGCACCGCAGTCATCTTGGACATTTTTGCGCAGAATGCCCGTTCCCCGGAGGGTAAGGCGCAAGTAGAACTCGCACTCCTGCGCTATCGACTGCCTCGCCTTCGCCGAGCCGGAGGATCGCTCTCCCAGCAGGCTGGTGGTATCGGTACCCGTGGTCCCGGTGAAACCCAGCTCGAGGTTGACCGCCGCCGTTTGGTAAATCGCATGCACAAACTCGAGAAGGAGCTCGACGTCGTTGAGCGCACTCGTGATATTCAGCGCCAGAGTCGCAAGCGCGGCCGCCACCGTGAAGTCACGCTCGTGGGCTACACCAATGCCGGCAAATCCACGACGCTGAATCAATTGACTCATGCTGATGTTCCGGCCGAGGACCGCCTCTTTGTGACGCTGGACCCCCGGACGCGTCAGTACCAGATGCAGGGTGGTGAGACCATCCTCTTCACCGACACCGTCGGATTCCTCTCCAAGTTGCCTCACGAACTCGTTCGTGCCTTTAAGAGCACGTTGGACTCTGTTCGTCTGGCCGATCTTTTGATTCACGTCGTGGACGGATCGGCTGAGAATGCCGAAGAACAGATTGAGGCCGTACGAATTGTTCTCAATGACATTGGCGCCGGCGAGGTACCCGAACTCATGGTCTTTAATAAGGCCGACGTTGAACCTTCATGGACGGCCGAGCTAGTCGCCCGCCACGAAGGTTCCTTGGCGGTTTCAGCGCTGACTGGCATGGGCATGGACCGGCTCGTTGAGACGGTCGGCGACCGGCTGCGATCAGGCGACCGCATCATTTCCCTGCGCCTACCCGTCGAACGCGGAGATTTGATTGCGGCCGCTCACCGTGAAGGTGATGTGGTGGCCCAGGAGAACGAAGACGACTTCGTTATCTTGCACGTGGTACTGGACGACGTCGGCAGTGCGAGATTTGCTGAGTGGAGGATTTCTGCATGAGTTTCACCTTGCCGCCCTATCCCTACGACCGATTGGCACCAATCATTGCGGCCGCCAACCGGCACGAAGGGGGAGCGATTGAGTGCTCCATCGGAACGCCGTGCGACCCGCCCCCAGCAGTGGCCTTGGAGGCATTTGCCAAGGCCACAACACACCGTGGCTATCCCATGTCCTTTGGGAGTGAGTCCTACCGCAGTGCCACAGCTAGTTGGATGAAGCGACGCTTCGGCGTGGACCTTTCGGTGGATCAGGTGGCCGCCTGTGTTGGAACAAAGGAGTTCGTGGCCTCGCTGGGGCAGTATCTGCACTTGCGTACGCCTGAGCGCGACACGATTCTCTACCCGGCCATTAGTTATCCCACGTACGCCATGAGCGCCCAACTAGCCAACTTGCGGGCCGTCCCGGTACGCATGGAAAATGGTCGCCTCGACCTGGAGTCGATTGATCCGCAAGATGCTGCTCGAGCCCTGGTGCTCTGGAGTAATTCCCCATCGAATCCCACTGGTCATCTCGACAATCTCGGCGCGGCGGCGGCGTGGGGGCGTGCTCGCGGCGTGTTGGTAGCCAGTGATGAGTGTTACGCCGAATTCACGTGGGCCTCAGCCCCTCGTTCCATTCTGCAGCACGGTACCGAAGGCGTCATTGCGGTGCACTCAATCTCCAAGCGGAGCAACCTCGCTGGAGTGAGGGCCGGTTTTTATGCCGGCGATCCCGAGATCGTCGGATTTCTGCGGTCTGTCCGGCAGCACGCCGGACTGATGGTTCCCGGTCCGGTGCAAGAGGCCGTTGCTGCGGCCTACCGCGACGACACGCATGTCGAACTCCAGCGCACTATCTATAGACGTCGACTCGAACTTGTACGTGCGGGTCTCGAAGCAGTGGGCATTGAGACTCCGATGCCCGAAGGAGCGTTCTATCTCTGGGGTCGTGGTCCCGAGGGAAACGGCTTTGCCACGGCGCAGATGCTGGCGGAACAATCAGGTTTGGTCGTCAGTCCCGGCGAGCTCTATGGGGATGCGGGAGCACCCTACGTTCGTGTGGCCGTAGTTCAGCAAGACGACAAATTGGCACTGGCCGTTTCGCGCTTGAGTTAGTTGAGCGGCGGACAGGGCTGAAGCTTGAGCCTGGTCTCGATCTCGTCAAGTGACAAGTTGCCACTTGCGATGTCCCATACGAGTTCAAACGCAGCGTTGTCAGCGAGCTGGGCTTCAAAAGAATTCAAGGTACAGAAGATCATTGTGGCGAACCAAGCGAGTCTCTTGTTTCCGTCTACCAAGCAGTGATTCTTAGTGAGAGAGTGGAGCAGTGCGCTGGCCTTTCGACCAAAAGTGGGATAGGCGTCCTCGCCAAAAGCACTCGAACGCGGACGGCTCAATGCAGAGTCCAAGAGTCCAATATCGCGGATAGGTCCAATTTTCAAGATTTCGATTGCCCGAACGGCGTCATCGAGTGTCAGGTACTCGCATTCCACTTATTCGCGGCCCAGTCGATCAATAACGTCACCCCAGCGGTCAAGCATGCGACTTGCTGCATTTTCAAAGCGAGCCTCGTGAATCGTTCGTTCGTAGCGCTCGATTAGGGCGCGACGGATAACTTCCTGCTTCGAAATCGACTCAGCGAGAGCGAGAGTATTGAGGACGTGATCAAGTTCTTCATCGGTACGTAGGGTGATTGCCATATCTCAATGGTATCAGAGTGGTACCATAATTTACAGATTAAGGATTTGCCGACGTATTGCAAGAACACCGACGATTCAAGCCCCAGTCTCAAGTGCTTGATGAGGCACCGAGTGGCAAGACGCATTCCATGAGGCGCAATGGCCATAATCCCTTGAGTTCTTAAGAAAAGCGCAGCACCGGTACGATTTATGCCGTGAGCGACCTTCAGCAGCGAATTATTGGGTGGTATGAACAGATCGGGACGTTGACTCCCGAGAGTATCGAGGCTCGACGTGACGTTGAGTTGGTAATCGCGAAGCTCGATGAAGGTTCGCTCCGGGTGGCCGAGCTTGTTGATGGTGAAGTCGTCGTCCATGAGTGGGTCAAGTTCGCAATTTTGATGCTCTTTCGCCTGCGTGGACTCGAACCCAGCGAAGCGGGCCCCTTTCACTATCTCGACAAGCTCGATCTCAAGAACAACTACGCCGAAGCTGGCGTTCGGGTCGTTCCTGGCGGTTCTGCTCGGCGCGGAAGTTTCTTGAGCCCCGGCGTCATCTTGATGCCGAGCTACGTCAACATCGGCGCTTGGGTTGGACCGGGCACCATGGTCGACACGTGGGCCACCGTTGGAAGCTGTGCGCAGATCGGAGCCAACGTGCACCTCGCTGGTGGGGTTGGTATCGGTGGCGTACTGGAGCCGCCGAACGCCAAGCCCGTCGTCATTGAAGACGATGCCTTTATTGGTTCGCGCTGCATGATTACCGAAGGCGCTCGAGTCGGCAAGGGAGCTGTTCTCGGTTCGGGCACCATCTTGAATCCTTCGATCCCGGTGATTGACGCCCAGACGGGCGAGGAGCTCTCCCGGGGCTACGTGCCGGACTACTGCGTCGCCGTTGGAGCATCTCGTCGTCGGGAGTACCCGGGTGGCGAGTTCTTCTTGCCTTGCGTGTTGGTGGTGAGTCGTATTCCCGAAGGGGAGCGCCACAACAAGGCAGCATTGAACGCCATTTTGCGAGATAACGGCATCGCCACGTGAGTCGACTGCCCGACGTCCTGCGGCTCGTAGCTATCGATTCGATCAGTCGCAATGAAGCCGCTCTCGCAACACTCGTCTTTGACGAACTGTGTAGCGTCGAGCACTTAGTCGTAGAGCGGGTTGGTGACAACGTCATTGCACGCACGGAAGGCTTTCACGCTCACCGGATTCTCGTGGCCGGGCATCTCGACACCGTGCCTGGCGATCCCTCGCTAGCCATCATCGAAGGAGGCCGCCTCACGGGGCTGGGTGCTTGTGACATGAAGGGCTCATTGGCCGTCATGTTGGAACTGGCTAAGGACACCTCCAAGCGAACGTTTGACATCACCTGGGTCTTCTACGCCCGCGAAGAGATCGCTCGCAGCGAGTCTGGACTCTTAGAGATTGCCCAACTTCGCCCAGATCTGCTACAGGCTGACGCCGCGATTGTGGCCGAACCAACCGGGGGAGCCGTTGAGGCCGGTTGCCAGGGAACGCTCCGTCTCGGTCTTACTGTTCAAGGTCTTCGTGCTCACACCGCACGGCCTTTCACGGGCCGCAATGCCATTCACCGCCTCGGTGCAGCCATCAACCAAGTGGCGCAGTATGAACCTCGCGTGGCAGTCGTGGACGGGATTGCCTTCACTGAGCAGCTCCAGGTCGTTTCAGTTGGTGGTGGCATTGCTCCTAACGTCGTTCCCGACAGTGCCACCTTGGTTCTTAATCACCGTGTAGCGCCTGACCGCTCGCTCGATCAAGCAGTCACGGCAGTTCGAGAGTATCTCGGTGATCTCTTAGAGGACGAAGATCTTCTCGAGGTATTGGACTGGGCTCCGGCAGCTCCGCCATCGCTAACGCACCCAGTGATTCAGTCACTCGTCACTGCCTCCGGCCAGCCCGCCCGCGCCAAGGTCGGTTGGACCGATGTCGCCACCTTGCACGAAATGGGTATTCCCGCCACCAACTTCGGTGCCGGTGACCCGCTGTTGGCCCACCGTTCTGATGAGTTTGTAACCGAAGCTGAGCTGGAGGCATTCGCCACCACTTTGCGCGGACTGCTCTTTTCTTAAAGCGCAACGACGCACAACAGTGCGGCGATCCACACCAGAGTGCGAATCCAGTGCCACAACTCAAGTTTGCGTAGGTTGGTGAGAGTTCGTTGGGCGGCAATGGCGTTGTGTTGAGGGACGGCACCGAGAATGGTGACCACCACGCCGAGTAGGGCGAATAGCCCGTGGGCTAGTGCGAGCGGCCGGTGGGGCCCGTTCAAAATCCACGCCGCACAAAGCAGTCCCTGTGAGAGCCAGGCGGGGCCGACAGCGATGGTGATGGCACTGCTGTGTTGGCGATGGTAGTCAGACCACTCGTGGAGACCGACTGATCTGAACGCCGGATAGACGACAACTCCCACGACAAATGCGAGGCCCACCAAATAGGCGTCCGTGATCAGCAGGGCTGTTCTCATGGCTATCGGTTTACCAATTCGCACCACAAATCATGCACCGGATACTCCGACGCTCGAACCGCAAATCTTTGAAGAAGCGCCTAGTAGTTGCGGAGTACCGAGATGACTTTGCCGTAGATAACGACATCGTTGGCGTCGAACTCCATGGGCTCCATCGTGGAG
>WLKR01000057.1 GCA_009701115.1 Actinomycetota bacterium
TGGAACGTTGGGGCCTCGACCTCATGACCTTTGACAAGGTCGGCGCTTGGGCCATCACGGAGCCAGACTCTGGTTCCGACGCCCTGGGTGGCATGACCACCACGGCCCGCCGCGACGGTGATGAGTACATCATCAACGGTTCGAAGACCTGGATCACAAACGGGCCCTTCGCTGACACCATCGTGCTCTACGCGAAGCTCGACGACGGCTCCGGTGAAGACATGCGTAACCGCAAGGTCCTGACCTTCGTGCTCGACAAGGGCATGCCCGGCCTTGAGCAGAGCAAGCCCATGCGCAAGATGGGCCAGAAGGCTTCGCCAACTGGCACCTTGTTCATGACTGACGTCCGTGTTGGCAAGGACCGTTTGCTCGGTGAGACTGAAGACCCTAAGGGTGGCGGTCGTAGCAGCGCCAAAGACAACTTCGTGTCTGAGCGCGCCGGCGTGGCCTCAATGTCACTCGGTGTTATCGAAGAGTGCCTCAAGCTCTCCATCGATTACGCGAAGAACCGCAAGCTTTGGAACAAGCCCATTTCAGACTTCCAGTTGATTCAGCTCAAGTTGGCCAACATGGAAGTTGCTCGCGTCAACGTGCAGAACATGGTCTTCCAGTTCATTGAGCGCTCAGTTAACAATGCGCCGACCTCGATGGCTGAAGCATCAGCGATGAAGCTCTACTCCGCGCAGGCTGCCTGCCAGGTCGCCGACGAAGCCATCCAGTTGTTCGGCGGTAATGGTTACGTGTCCGAGTACCGCGTGGAGCAACTGTCCCGTGACGCTCGAGTTCTTCGTATCTACGCCGGAACCGACGAGATCCAAGTCGGCGCCATCGCTAAGGACCTGCTCCGATAACAATCTGTTCCCCTCGTGGGAACAGGTGACGGTATCTCTAGATTTTGACTGCGACGGGTACTGACCCCTTCGCCGTCAAAATCGGCAGAGTCGGATGCGAATCAGTTAGATTTCTGCACATACGAAGCGGCCGAGAGTCTTCTAAACTCCTTGTCTACCTTCCTCGAGGCACGAAAAGGACTCCGTGATCGCTGTGCGGCACCGACTGTTAAGCGCCTTGACGCTCACCGTTTGCGTACTCGCGGGCACTCCGTTGATCAGCAGCGCCGTCACCCAACCCGATCCAACTGCCTGCCCCCTCAACACCTGGCCCAGCTCGGTGACTGACCTCCCCTGGATGCAGCAGAACTATCAAGATCGCTACAGCCCAGAGCAACTGGCGGCCCAAGTGGTGAACTGCGAAGAGCAGTTGCATCCCAGCAATGCCCTGGCTTCTGAAATTGCGCTCACCACGTTACGTTTCGTGACCGGCACACAGTGGCAGAACCAAAACAACTGGCTGACCGTGGTGGGGTCGCCCTATCGCTACATGCCTGATTTCAACTCGCTGGGCATTCCCTCCATCACTCTCGAAGATGGCCCAATCGGCATCCGCTACCAAAAAGCACCGGCCGCATCGCTGCCGACGACGTTCCCCAACGAGATGGCACTGGCTGCCACAATGGACACCAGCGTCGCTGCGGCCTACGGCAATCAGCTCGGTACCGAAGCATCACTCCTTAACTACCAGGGCATTCAGGCGCCCGACCTCAACATCGCGCGCGTCCCCACCTGGGGTCGGATTTCAGAAAGTTTTGGTGAGAACCCCACGCTCGCTGGGCTGATGGGGCAGGCCGAAGTCAGCGGCTTGATTCCTCATGTTCCCTTCGTGGTCCTGAAGCACTTTGGTGCCTACGGGCAGGAGAACTCTCGCCGGACGTTGAATCAAGTGATTTCCGAGAAGACGTTGTACGACAGCTACCTGCGGCCCTTCGCCATCGCCCAGCAAGGTGGGGCGGCGGCGCTGGCGTCCGGCCGCCAGCACGACTTACTCATGATGTGCTCATACGGTGACATCAACGGGACCCAGTCCTGCACTTCAATCACCTTAAACACCGCGCTGGCTAACTTCAATTTCCAAGGGCTCGTCCGTTCCGATCTCGATGTTCGCTCGGGCGTGGGGCCCCTCTACACATCCGGCGTATCGCTCATAAAGCCCCAGGGTGCATTGAGTATGTCCGCAATGAATGCCTTATCGGTTAAGACCAAGCAGGGCATCCACGACGCGGCGGTCATGGTCATCACCGAGATGTTCCGCACTTCTCTGGTGACGCCAACGGGAGTCCGCGACAGCAACGTGGGCGCCACCCTCAGTACGAGCATGCACGACCAGGGCATAAGCGTTGCCAACGACATTGAGCGTCGCGCTGCCGTTTTACTAAAGAACAATGGTGTCTTCCCTCTCGCCAAGAGTGGATCGACACTGTTAGTTACGATGCAAGATCTCAATGGCACTTGCCGGGCACTCGCTACTTCAATGAACCAACAGGGCTACAACACAACGTGTCGGGTTCTCAACCCACCGCTGAGTGGCGGCTTTAAGCCATTTGGGAAGATTGCGAATGCGAACGGCAAGCTTCGCAAAGAGGCCTCCGCGGTCTGGGTTGCGCCGCGTACCGGTTACTACTTTTTCCAGCAACAGACCACCGGCAATTCAGAGCTCAAGGTCAACGGCGTTCGTACCATCGTGGTGAACGGAAATACAGAATTCCCGTACCCCAACTTCACTAGTTTCCGAGCCACCGCCGGACAGTCCCTCTCTCTCCACTTGAGCTGGCTGCAAAAGGCCCCCAACTTCACCATCACCTCTATGGACAACACCCTGAACACGGCACTCGACGCCATGAAGTCAGCTACACGAGTCATCGTCATGGCGAACGACGTTGGACGAGAGGGCGCCGACCGGTCAACCTTGGAGCTCCCGTATGGCTACGACGCTCTCATTAAGGTGGCTGCCGCCACGAAGCCCACCTCGGTGGCCCTCTTCACCACTGGTCCCGTGACGATGCCCTGGATTAGTTCAGTCAACGGGGTCTTCGAATTCTGGAACGGTCCAGGCGACGCCACGGCCGATAGTTCTATAGCGCGACTCACGCCAGCCATCGCTGATCTGATCAGCGGCGTGACCACACCCACGGGGCACCTCCCAATCACTTTTCCTGTCGCGACCGCGACGAGCCCCTCGGGATTCAATAATCAAGCGTTCTGGCCCGGCATCAAGGATGAAGTGAATCTCAAGAGTGCACCCAACGGTGGATTGGGGCTCGGTTTTAACTGGTACCAGAGCGCATCATGGCCCGTTCTTTTCCCCTTCGGTTTCGGGTTGACCTACCCCACCACCGATTCCACGTTCCCCACGGGTTCTGTTGGTTGCGCCGCCGCAACTACCACGTCACTCTGCCTGCGGGTCCAACCCCGCGTCACCATGGGCGATGCCGTCAAGAACTTCACGACCATCTCGCAGCTCTACGTGGCACCACCGGCTTCATCGGGTCAACCCAAGCTTCTGCTGGGCACCGTCACGGCTACGCGATGCCGGACCACAACCGGCTCATCAACAACAAACGCGAGCGTCTGTGTTTCGGGAAGTACGAACGCCACGGTGACCGCATTGCAGTCCGGTTCGTGGAACTCCGCTAACCGCCAATATCAGTTCGCTTCGGGCTGCTACTCCTTCATTCTCGCCGACCACGCGCGCGACGCCTTTGAGATCTTGGCTTCTCCGGGCCAGGGAAGTCACCCCAGTGCCATAGTCCACGCCACGGCCCCCTTCAGTGCCTCGACGGAAATCACTGCGGGCGCCTGCCCCGCTTAGTTGGTAGTCAGTCGAGCGCGCAAGCGATCAGCGACACCGACCCAGCCCTTGTACTCCAGTGAATCTTGGGGTGCGGTGTCGAGGGCGTGCAGCAATGCGCTTCCGTAGTCGGCGCTGATCTCCAAGAGTTGCTCCAGAGAGCGGACGTAGGTCCGGATGGTAAAGACAATGGCCCCGGTCTTGGGCAGGACGCGGAGCGTCTGGCGCTCCACCCGAAAGAACCACTCTTCAACGTCATCAAGAGGACGGCGGTGGCTAGGTGGCAAAAAGAGCTCCGGAGAATCAACCAGCGACCAATTCAGCCGCCAGACGGAACGATCTGGAGTCATACGGTCGAAGAAGGCGTTTACCGGTGAAGCCAGCTGGGTCGCATAGCCCGGTACCACGTCATGGATTTTGTCCAAGGAGCGTCCAATCTTTTCGGCGAGATACCACCGCGAAGGAAAAGCCACGACCGCGCCGCTAAGACGCCACTCATCATCGAATCGTTCCATGATGCACAGATCATCTGGAACCAGTAGTGAGGCCTCTACCAAGGGATGGTCCACCGCGACAACCCTGGGAGCGCCGACATGCTCGACCACCAAGGTGCGAAGTTCTTCAGCGGCGGGCCGACATGAGTCGAGCAGCCCTACGACCTCATCACGACGGTCACGTACAAGACGATGCTTCTCATCGAGTTCTTCGGCAACGCCGTGGTCCGACTCAAACCAGTTGGAGAGATCCAATGGCCGGAGGCCCATCGCTAATCGAAACGATTTACCGTCGAGAGGGATGTACTCCGACAAGCGGGGTTACTTGGTCTGGAAACGGAACGGTGCCGACGCAAGTCCCGATCCGGCCGAACTCACCGCACGCACTTGGACTGAATAGAAATGCTTCGTCACGAGACCCGTAATAACGAGAGGTGATGTCGTTGTCCCCGACGAACGGGTCACCCATGTGGTTCCGTTGTTGAGGGAGTACTGGTACGAGGTGATGGCCCGACCGCCAGTACCTGGCGCTGCGAAGCTCACCGTGGCCGTCGTCGATGTCGTCACGATGGCCTGAATCACTGTCTTCCCGGGGGTGGTGAAGGGCACGGCCGTGGTCGCAACCGATGCCGTTCCGGCTCCAACGATGTTTCGGGCACGAATCTTGACTGAGTAGGACGTGCCGTTGATAAGCCCAGTAATTGTGAGGGCTGAATTTTTGGTGCGGTACTGGCCAGACTGCCATGAGGTGCCGCCATCGACTGAGTAGTCGTAGTACCCGAGCGCCGCGCCGCCAGTAGTAGTAGGCGCCGTAAAGGTCACCACAACGCTCCGATTACCAGCCACGACAGACGTAATGCCTGGGGCACCGGGTGTTGTGGCGGGGATGACGAGGTTGCTATTTGAAGGAGCGGAAGTTCCACGGCTGTTGATGGCCATGACGTAGAAGACGTAGGCAACACCGTTGGTGAGTCCCGTCACCGTGCAGGTCATAGTTGCAGATGTGCACGTGTGCCCGTGTAGATCTGAGACTAGGTAACTCGTGATGGTCGAGCCCCCGTTTGTCGCCGGTGGATTCCAGAGCAACGTGGCCGTAGCGCTACCGCGAACACCGTGCAGCCAGCGAGGGGCGCTCGGCACCGTGGCCGGTACGCCGCTCACTCGTGACGAGAAGGTGCCAGTATCAACATCATTGACCGCGGCCACGGACACGCGATACGTCGTTCCGTTGGCGAGACCGGTGATAACGAATGGGCCGGTGGCGGTGGCAAACGAGGTGAAAGTCACGCCATTGTCGAGGGAGTAGACGTAGTCCGTCCGACTCAGACCACCAGAGGTACCTGGTGTTATCGAGAGTGTCAACGTGGTATTTCCGGGGGTAATCGAGCTAATCGTAGGAGCACCAGGTGCTGAGTATCCGTTAGACGATGCCGAAGTCGACCCCGCGGAGTCCCCGACGGAGTTGGTTGCGACCACCACGATGGAGTAGTTCGCCGTGTTGCTCACCCCAGTGAGTTCGCAGGTCAAAGCGCCGTCGCCCGTAGTCCAACCACAGGTCACTGCACCGGATGCATCATTTGGAGAAGCGGTCACGGTGTAGTCCGTGATTTCGTCACCACCATTTAGCGTTGGCGCCGTCCAGGTGACCGTGATGCCATCAAAGACACGTGTCAGTTGGACATCGGTCGGCGCTCCTGGAACTGAGACGGGCGTTCCCGTAAGTGGGTCGGACTCCGTTGAAGGACCGGCGGCATTCGAGGCGATCAGAGAGACTGTGTACTCCGTACCGTTCACCAGACCGGTAATCGTGCAGGTCAGCAGGACGGTGGTGCAGGTCAACGTGCTCAAACCATCTACGGCCGTCGCGGTGTAGCCCGTAATCGCCGTTCCGTCATTCGATGGTGCCGTCCATGTCACCGTCAATGACTGGTTGCCTGGAACCACGCTGGACAGTGTGGGCTGTCCGGGCTCCACGTTGGGTGTGCCGTTGACGGTTGTGGAGTTATCACTGTCTCCGATTGAATTAGTAGCCACGACGGTTACGGCGTACGAGGTGCCATTAGTCAAAGAACTTATGGTGCAGGTGAGCGTGCCGGTCGTCCAACCGCACGTTGATGAAGACGAACCGGCAGTAGCGGTGGCCGTATACGCGGTAATAGCGTCGTCGCCGTCGTAAACGGGTTCACTCCAACTGATGGTTAGTTGACTGTCCCCCGGTGTCACAATCACGCTCGTGGGGGCGTCGGGAGAAACCACATCGGCGTACGCGGGCAGGGCCGTGAGGGTGGGGGCTAGAAACAGGGCAACCACGGCGACCCACTTGGTAAAGCCAGCGCCTCGGAATTCAAAAATGTGCGACATGACGTTCTTTCTCTGACTCGAACTGGAGCCGTTAGCCCATGTTAGAGCGGTTCCACCCGGTGGAGAAGGGCTACTTTCCGGCGTCCATTCGGGCAATTAACTGCGCTTCCATACTTTTGACCATAGCCAAAATAGTTTCGAGTTCCTTGTCCTGGTCAATCAGGTGGGCCTGAATCTCTCGAGCTTTGTCGAGCGACATGGTCACGTCCTCAAAGGTCTCCTCGGCCCGCTTGTCAGCAGCCACTTGGGAGATGTTCTGGCCCACGATGATGATGGAGAGCAATACCAACTGGAGGAACGTTTGGGCAATCCACGCGACAAGGTCCTTCAGTGAACCAGAACGGAGTACTTCGGGGAGACTGAGGAGGGCTAAAAGGGCGAAGAGGTAGGCACACCACATAGTGCCGACCGCGCCCGTGATCTTGACTGCGAGATAA